>JAQXNP010000096.1 GCA_029098065.1 Clostridiales bacterium
CGATCTCCCGCTGCTTGAAGGCGCACAGGATGACCCTTTTGCTGGCCCCGGAGTAGCCCCCCTCTCCGCTGAGGTAGGTGACACTCCGGTCCAGATCCCGGATGATGACGCCGGCGATCTCCTCCGGCTTGTCGCTGATGATATAGGCCACTTTGGCATTGTCCAGGCCATAGAGCACCCCGTCCATCACCAGAGTGGAGATATAGAGGGCCACCAGACCGTAGAGGGTGCTCTCCAGGCTGCGGAAGGCCACGCCCACCGCCACGATGACAGTCAGGTCGATCCCCATCAGGAGCTTGCCCACAGGCAGCCAGGCCAGCTTCAGCTTCAGCAGCCGGGCGATAAGGTCGGTGCCTCCGGTGGTGGCTCCCTGAAGGAAGATGACGCCCAGGGCTCCCCCCAGCAGGACGCCGCCGAAAATACAGGCCAGCAGAGGTTCCATGGGCAGAAAGGTGTACACCGCGGCGATGGCGTCGATCAGGACGGAGGATACCGCCATGGCCACCAGGGAGGACACCAACAGGTGCCCTCCCAGCAGCTTCCACCCCAGCAGGAAAAGCGGGATGTTCATAACGATGACCAGAGTGCCTACCGGCACCCAGGGCAGGACGGCGTTGATGATCTGAGCAATGCCGGTGACGCCGCCGAAGGCAATGCCGTTGGGGACAAAACACCAGTTGAAGGCCAGAGCGTACAATGCCGATGCCAGCACAATCAAGATATAATTCTGGAACAGTTTTCCCATTGAGCGCTTCATCTCATCCCTCCGGTCCTTCCTCCAGCAGCGACAGCTGTGTTTCCCCCCGGTCCTTCTCCCGCAGAAGGGCGCCGGCCGCGGGAAGGGATCTGGCCCGGTAGCGCGCCGAATCCTGGATGGCGGTCTCTGTCAGAGGCCGGGCGGTCTCCAGGCGGTATTTGGGCTTCAGGGTCATGACGTTGACTCCCTGGGTGCTCCGGGTACTCTTCGGGGCCAGCAGGGCGGTGTGGAAAATCAGGCACCGGCCCTCCGTGGAGGTGACGGCCATCTCCACATCTTCCTTCAGATGATACGCCGCCGCCAGGGGGGACTTGTCCGAATAGGCCCCGGTAAGCTTTTTCCGCCGGGTCTGGGTCTGGTAGGCGGACAGCTCCACCCGTGCCGCCTTGCCGTTTTCAAAGAAGAACAGCAGGTGGCCGGAGTAGTCGCCGGTCACACAGGCCCACACCACGTTTTCTCCGCTTTCCATGGCCAGCCTGGTGGGGAGATAGTCCCCCAGAGCGCTGGCCTTGGTGTCGTCAAAGTCAGACAGCCGTGTCTTATAGCACTGCTGCCGGTCGGTGAAAACCAGCAGCTCGTCTCTGTTATTGGCGTCCCAGCGGAGGAACGCCCGGTCCCCTTCCTTGTACTTCTGCTCCCCGCTCATCCGCAGGGAAGCGGGGGTGATCTTCTTCAAGTATCCCTCTTTTGAGAGGAAGACATGCACGGGGTAATCCGGAGTCTCCTCCTCCGGCTCCGCCCCGGCGGCGGTCTGGTACTCGTACAGGATCTCGGTGCGGCGGGGGGCGGGATACTTCTTCATCACGTCCCGCAGCTCGCCGGCGATGATGTCCTTCACCCGCTGGGGGTGGTCCAGGATATCCTGGAGGTCGGCGATCTCCTTCTCCAGTTCCTCGGTCTCCTCCACCCGCTTGAGGATATACTCTTTGTTGATGTTCCGCAGGCGGATATCGGCCACATACTCGGCCTGGATCTGGTCGATGCCGAAGCCGATCATCAGGTTGGGGATCACTTCGGCGTCCTGTTCCGTGTCCCGGATGATCCGGATGGCCCGGTCAATGTCCAGCAGGATCTTCTTCAATCCCTTGAGAAGATGGAGCTTGTCCTTCTTCTTTTTCTGAATGAACCAGGTCCGCCGCCGGACTCCCTCGGAACGCCAGGCGGTCCATTCCTCCAGGATCTCCCGCACCCCCATCACCCGGGGCATGCCGGCGATCAGGATATTGAAGTTGCAGGGGAAGGAATCCTGAAGGGGGGTGGCTCTGAAGAGCCGGGCCATCAGTTTCTCCGGATCGGTGCCCCGCTTCAGGTCGATGGTGAGCTTCAGGCCGCTGAGGTCGGTCTCGTCCCGCATGTCGGAGATCTCTTTCAGCCTGCCCGCCTTCACCAGCTCGGTGACCTTGTCCATGATGGCCTCCACCGTGGTGGTGTAGGGAATCTCGTAGATCTCGATGACGTTGTCCTCTTTCACATACCGCCACTTGGCCCGGACCTGGAAGGATCCCCGGCCCGTGCGGTAGATCTCCTCCAGGGCTCTGCCGTCGTAAAGGAGCTGGCCGCCGGTGGGAAAATCCGGAGCTTTCAGGATGGACATCAGGTCGCACTCCGGGTCCTTCAGATAGGCGATGGCAGCCTGGCAGACCTCCTGGAGGTTGAAGCCGCACAGGTTGGAGGCCATACCCACCGCGATGCCCTGGTTGGCGGACACCAGCACATTGGGGAAGGTAGTGGGCAGCAGGGTGGGCTCCATCAGGGAGCCGTCGTAGTTGGGAACAAAATCCACCGTGTCCTGGTCGATGTCCCGGAACAGCTCGGCGCAGATGGGGTCCAGCCGGGCCTCAGTGTACCGGCTGGCGGCCCAGGCCATGTCCCGGGAGTAAACCTTGCCGAAGTTGCCCTTGGAGTCCACAAAGGGGTGGAGCAGCGCCCCGTAACCCCGGGAGAGGCGCACCATGGTGTCATAGATGGCGGCGTCGCCGTGGGGATTGAGCTTCATGGTCTGTCCCACGATGTTGGCCGACTTGGTCCGGGCGCCGCCCAGCAGTTTCATGGTGTACATGGTGTACAGCAGCTTCCGGTGAGAGGGCTTGAACCCGTCGATCTCCGGAATGGCCCGGGAGATGATGACGCTCATGGCGTAGGGCATATAGTTGATCTCCAGGGTCTGGGTGATGGGCTGCTCCAGCACCTCGGCCCGCAGGCCCATCACATTGGGATCCAGATCTCGTTTGACGCCCTTCTCCGGGGCCTTTTTCTTTGGCATGGGTATCCGTCCTTGTCCTATTTGTTATATGCTACGTTGTTTTGGAATCATCCGGCAGGCCGATGACCCCGGCGGTAAACAAACCGTCATCCAGGAGCGCCGCCATGGCGGGGTCGGCCAGCATGGTCCGGTAGAGCTGTCCCCGCTCGGTGCTCCACACATCGCTGGTACGGATGCCCGCCCAGCGGCAGTACCCGGTCAGATAGGCCTGATAGGCCCCCTCCCAGGAGGAATAGGCCCGGTCCAGCTTCTTCGCGGCGGGCTCCACCAGCTTCAGCGCTTCAGGATAGGTCACATATCCCGCCAGATAGCCCCACTGGGCCAGATGGCTCACCCGGAAGAGATCCCAGGCGTCGTTTCCCTCCGCCAGAGCGGCGGCGGTGCCCAGCAGGGACGCCCGGTCGGTGATCCCCCAGCTCCCGGACAGGATCTGGCGGCCGAAGTCCGGGCCGGTGGTCTCCAGCTGGTTGGAGACCTCGCCGCCCACGGGGTTGGCGCCGAAGCGGGCCTTGCCGCCGAAGAGGCCGGCCTCGTTCGGATTGTTCTCATAGTTGAGCAGGGCCCCCATGGCCAGGGCCCAGGCCTCCAGATTGGAATCCCCGGCAGCGGCTTTGTCCTCGGTGATGATGACGTGCTGCTGGGCCCCGTTCCACTCCACCTTCTGGCCGAAGAATTCCGCGATGTAGCGGATGGGGATATAGGTCCGGCTGTTTTCCACATAGGGGGCCACATCCATCCGGAAGGGCACCCCGTTCTGATAGGCCAGCGTGCTGTCCAGGGTGAGCACAATGGTATCCTCCGCCCGCCGGATGGTGATCTCCCTTGCGGCGGCGTTGAAGTCCACCACGGCGCCCATCAGTTCAGCCAGACGGCGGACAGGGACCATGGTGCGGCCGTTCCGGTTCTGGGCGGCGGTGGTGTCCACATAGTCGGAGCTGATCCGCACGGAGCGGGGGTGGACCAGCTCGCCGTCCAGGGTGACGAAAATAACCGACCTGGCATAGGCCAGCCGCTGGGCGGAGACCGTCTCCTTCACCAGTTCGCAGTCGTAGATGTCTGAAAAATCAAACTGCTCATAGGACAGCAGGTACTCAACGGCCCCGGCGTACCACCGCAGGCCGCCCGCCAGCCCGGCGGTGATGTCCCGGCCGGCCAGGCTCATCCGGGCGTTCCACAGGTAGCAGAGGTATTTTGCTTCCTCCTGGCCCCCCGCATAGGCGGCGG
>JAQXNP010000097.1 GCA_029098065.1 Clostridiales bacterium
GGCGCTAACCGGGACACACAGGCCACCAGAACACGGGACGCGGGGGGCGGCGGACTGACGCCCGCCGCCCCGCGCTGTTCATTCATACGGCTTCCAACGCCGGAATTCGTTTCTGCGCACCTCAAGATACCCCAGGTCCCGCAGCTTTCCGATCTCGGCGGACATGGCGCTGCGCTCCACCCCCAGATAGTCAGCCAGCCCCTGCCGGTCAAAGGGGATCGCAACGCGATCGCGCCCCGCTTCCTTGGCTTGCGCGGACAAAAAGGCCATCAGTTTTTCCCTGGTGGTCTTCTGGGACATGACCTCGATCTTTTGATTCAGGATCAGGTTTTTCCCGGCCACGATCCGGAGCAGATTCCGGACCAGGACGCCGTGGGCGGAACAGGCCATGGCACAGGCCCCCGTGATCCGTCCGCCGTCCAGCAGCAGCGCCGACACGTCCGTATCGGCCCGGACGCTCACCGGCAGCGTCTCCGCCCCGGTACAGGCAAAGGCCTCCCCGAACAGTTGAGCCGGACCGATGGCGGCCACCACGCTCCGGCGTCCGTTGAAATCATCCTTCACCACCTGGACCCGGCCTGACAGCACCACCCCGATGATCCCGGCGGGATCTCCCTCCCGGAAGACCATTTCTCCTTTTTGATATGTCCTGACCCGGGCGCCCAGGCAGTCCAGGAGTTCCTCCAGTTCGCCCCTGTCCACGCCATCGAAGAGAGGAACCCGGGTTAATTGATCCGGATAATTTTTCACATGTCCTCCTTTGTTGGATTTCCAACATACAAACCGCGTTTCGTATCGTATGATCTGTTCATCCGTTTCAGGGATTACAACTGTAAAGTGAGGTTCATATCATGCTGAGAAGAATCATCAAAATCGACCGGGAGCTATGCAACGGCTGCGGGGCCTGCGCCGCCGCCTGCCACGAGGGAGCCATTGCCATGGTGGACGGAAAGGCCCTGCTCACCCGGGAGGACTACTGCGACGGCCTGGGCGACTGCCTGCCCGCCTGCCCCACCGGCGCCATTACCTTCGAGGAGCGGGAAGCCCCCGCCTATGACCATGCCGCCGTCCTCAGATCCAAGGCGGAAGCGGCCGCCGGGGCTCCCCTGCCCTGCGGCTGCCCCGGGAGCCAGGCCCGGGCTATCGTCCGTCCGGCGGGAGATGCCGCCGGAACGGCCCCGGTCTCCAGTCAGCTGTCCCAGTGGCCCGTCCAGATCAAGCTGGTTCCGGTGAAAGCCCCCTATTTTGACGGGGCGGACCTGCTGGTGGCGGCGGACTGCACCGCTTACGCCTACGGAAATTTCCACAACGAGTTCATCCGGAACCGGGTCACCCTCATCGGCTGCCCCAAACTGGACGAAGGGGATTACAGTGAAAAGCTCACTCAGATCATCGCCGGAAACAACATCCGGAGCCTGACCATCGTCCGCATGGAGGTCCCCTGCTGCGGAGGGATCGAGCAGGCGGCCAGACGGGCCCTTCAGGCCAGCGGAAAATTCATCCCCTGGCGGGTGGTGACCGTCTCCACCGACGGCCGGCTCCTGAACTGAGCAGACCCCAGGCTGGTTAAAAACCTCCATCCGGGAGACCGGATGGAGGTTTTTGCATCACTGAAAAAGCCTCTTTTTCCACTGGATCCCGGTGGGCGTGGCGGCCAGCCCTCCCTGGGCGGTCTCCCGGAGGGCACAGGGCATGGCGTCTCCCACCGCGCGCATGGCCTCGATGACCTCGTCGCAGGGGACGGCGCTGGCCACTCCCGCCAGGGCCAGCTGGGCGGCGCACAGGGCGTTGGCCAGACCCGAGGCGTTTCTCTTGACGCAGGGGACCTCCACCAGCCCCGCCACCGGGTCGCAGGCCAGGCCCAGCAGGCATTTCAGGGCGATGGCGGCAGCGTGGGCGCACTGGCCGGGACTGCCGCCCCACAGCTCGGTGAGCACCGCCGCCGCCATGGCGGAAGCCGAGCCGCACTCGGCCTGACAGCCCCCCTGGGCTCCCGCCAGATAAGCCTTGTTGGCGATGACCATCCCCAGTCCTCCGGCGGTGAAAAGGCTCTTTCCCACCTGCTCCCGGGAGAAGCGTCCCTCCTCCAGCAGGGGCAGAACGGCCCCGGGCAGGATGCCGCAGCTGCCGGCGGTGGGAGTGGCCACGATCCTGCCCATGGCCGCGTTGCACTCACTGACCGCCAGGGCCACGGCCAGACTCCGTCCGAACCGGGGCCCGCAGATGCCGCCGGTCCGCTCCACATATTGATCCACCCGGGCGGCAGAACCGCCGGAGAGGCCGCTGGCCGAGCGGAGGGCGGGGTCCAGCCCCTTCTCCGCCGCCTCCTGCATCACAGTCAGGTCGGCATCCATCCGGGCCAGGAGGGCCTCCGGCGGCTCCTCCATCTGGGCCGCCTGGTCGGCCAGCACCACGTCGCTGATGGCTGTGCCCTGTTCCCCGGCCAGCCGGGCCAGCTCTTCAAAAGAATTGTAGAGGATATTCATAGCCCCTCCTAGATCCGTTTTACCTGAATGACATTGTGGATGGCGGGCAGTGTCCGCATATGGGCCAGCTGCCCGTCTGTAAGGACACCGTCGATCTCCACCGTCATAATGGAGTCGCCCCCCTTGACCTCCCGGGTACAGGCAAAGGTGGCGATATTGACGCCCTGCCCGGCGATGTAGCCGGAAACGTTGGCGATCGCCCCGGCTTCGTCGGTATGAAGAATGATGAGGGTGTTATACTGACCGGTGAAGGACACCGGCAGGCCGTTGACTTCATCCACCCGGATGTTTCCGCCCCCCACGCTGGACGCCCGCACCGAACACGTCCCGCCCCGCCGGCCGGTGAGCCGGACCACGGCGGTGTTGGGATGAGCGCCCGGCAGGTCCATGGTGTCAAAGCGGATTGCCACTCCCGCCTTTTCCGCCAGCTCCAGGCTGTGGGGAAGGCGGTCGTCATCGCTGTTCATGTCCAGAATCCCCGCCGCCAGCGCCCGGTCGGTGCCGTGTCCCCGCCCGGTCTCGGCGAAGCTGCCGCACAGACTGATCCGGGCGGCGGCGGGAACATCGTCCAGAATGTGCCGGGCCACCCGCCCGATCCGGCAGGCCCCCGCCGTGTGGCTGGAGGAGGGTCCGATCATCACGGGCCCGATGATATCGAAAACGTTCAAGGCAGCTTCTCCTCCTATCGTGCAGCAGGCAAGACAAAACTGTCACGCCACGCATGAGAATATCATCCCCGCCCACCTCTGTCAAGAAAGCACCCGCATCTATATCTTTATTTTGCCTGAAAAGCGGTTGACTTACCGCCCGTCCGGCAATAAAATCTCTGAAAAGGGGGAACAGCCGTGAAACGGTTTCTCTGTCTGCTCATCGGTTACCTCTGCGGGAACTTCCTCACCGCCGAACTGGTGACCCGCCGCCTGTCCGGTCAAAGCGCCTTTGATACCGGCAGCGGCAACCCGGGGATGGCCAACATTGCCCTCCACTGCGGGGCGAAGCCCGCCCTCCTGGTGCTGGCCGGGGACCTGGGCAAGACCTTTCTGGCCTGCCTGCTGTGCCGCCGGGTCCTCTTTCCCCGCCTGGAAGGCGCCGCTCTGTGGGCGGGGCTGGGGTGTGCCCTGGGCCACGATTTCCCCTGCTGGCACCGCTTCCGGGGCGGAAAGGGGGTCGCCTGCACCTGCGCCGCCCTGGTGTGCGCCCGCTTTCCCGCCGGGCTTATCTCCTGCCTGTGCGGGCTGCTGGCGGTGCTTTTCACGCAATATCTGGCGGCGGGCGGCGTCTGCATCCCGGCGGTCTTTTTCGTCCTGGCCCTTTGGGGGCGGCGGGCGGAGGAGGCCGGACCGGCCCTCCTGCTCCTGGCCCTGGCCCTGTTCAGCTTCCGCCGGGAGCTGAACCATATCCTCGCGGGGACCGAGCCCCGGCTGGACCTGTCCGCCCGGTTCCGGCGGGGCCGTTAGCCCCGGCGGGGCATATCCTCAGACAGAAAGAAGGATGGAATCTATGAGCGTCACAGTATCCGATCTGCTGGCCCTCCCCTCCCTCCGGGGGAGCCAGGTCATCGCCGGGCAGAAGGGCCTCAGCCGCATCATCACCTCAGTGTCGGTGCTGGAGTACGCCCAGCCCACGTTCCTCCAGGACGCCCTTTTCCACAACAACGAGTTTTACGGCAGTGAGATCGTCATCACCGCCTTCGCCAACATCCCCGACGATGTGGAGGCCCAGTGCGCCAACATCCGCCGTCTGGCCGAGGCGGGAGAGGTCGGGCTCATCCTCTATTATGTGGGCATCCTGATGAAACGGGTGGACCCCAGGCTCATTCAGCTGGCAAACGAGCTGGACTTCGTTCTGATCCGCATGCCGGTAGGGCGGATGGATCTCCGGTACAGCGAGGTCATCGGCGATGTGATGGAGGCCATCTTCTGGGATCGGACGGAACACACCGCCCTCAACACCGAACTGCTGGAACTCATCTCCCGCCTGCCCTCCCACCAGAGGACCGTGGACACGGTGCTGAAACTGCTCTCCGACCGGCTCCACTTCTCCCTCCTGCTGATGGGAGCCGGGAGAAGCGTCCTCAACGCGGTGGCCTGGCCCAGAACCGCCGCCGAAGAGCTGGTCTCCGCACTTCCCTCCCTCACTTTGCCCGAATCGGGGGCCGGGCCGGCCCGGCTGGAGCTGCTGGGCGGGACCTGGCTGTTCCGCCTGCCCGTCACCGCGGACGGCCGCCCCCTGGATCTGCTGCTGTTCTCCTCCGGAGACGCCGTCCCCGATCCCTCCCTCATCTCCCAGGCGGGGGAACTTGTCCAGCTGGCGGTGAACCTGTGGGGCGGCAGCCATGACCAGGTGGCCGCCACCGAGCTGGTCCGGGCCATCCTGCTGGACGAGCCCATGAAAATGCGCCGCCTGGCCGAGATCTTCCGGGTGGACGTGGCCTCCATCCACACCATGTGGATCATCCACCCCCTGGACTCCGCCGGAAAGGAAAAGCTCCACTCCGCCATCGAACCGGTCCGCCGCCTGGCATACGGACATGTCTCCACCGTGCTGTGCGATCTTTATGAGGGGGATCTCTTCCTCTTTATGGACGGCCCCGCCACCCTCCCCGAGGGGGAGGAGCTGTGCCAGGCCCTGGAGGAAACCCTGGACGAGCTGGGGATTCAGGCGGTGACCACCCAGTGCGGCGCCCAGGCCACCACCACCATGGTCCGGGCCGCCTTTTTGTCCAATCAGCAAAATTTGGAGCTGGCCCGCCGGGTGTTCCCCGGCCGGCGGCACTACTCCATCGATGAGGTGGACTTCGCCGGTTCCTGCGGCGCCATCCTCGCCGCCGGGGAGGATGCTCTGGCCCAGGCCACCGCTGTCCTGGACCCGCTCAGGGGATTGAAGGACGGCCCCGAGCTGCTGCACACTCTGGCGGTCTGCCTGCTGGACTGCAACGGCGGCGTCACCCAGACGGCCAGGGTCCTCTATCTCCACCCCAATACGGTGAAATACCGACTCCGCCGTCTCTCCGACCTGCTGGGCCGCCGGGTGGACCAGATGCCCGCCGCCATGGGGCTCTACCGGGCGGCGGCGCTGGAGCGGCTGCTGCAGGCCTGACCGTCAGGATCGGGGCGCATTTATTGTCCGAACGGACAATAAATGCGCCCGTTTTTTCTCTTCCTCGACTAATGTAAACAGAGCCGGAAAGGACTATACTTTTTGCTAAGCTGAACGGGGCGATTGGAGAGCGCCCCGTTCGGCGGTTTCGCAAAAGGAGGAATTTCTATGAATGAAACATCCACCGGCTTTGAAGTAAAACCGGAACAGAGGCAGAGCTGGGTCTCCATCGCCATGGTGTGGGCGGGCGGCATGATCTGCGTCCCCTGCCTCATGATCGGCGGCGTGCTGTCCGGAGGCGGACTGTCCATTCCCCAGATCATCCTGTCCATTCTCATTGGCTACGGCCTCATCTGTGCCTACATGATTTTTATCGGCATGTCCGCCTGCGACACCGGCCTGCCCGTCTCCGTCATGGCGGAGGGCGCTCTGGGCAAGCAGGGAGCCCGGTACATCATCAGCCTTCTGCTGGCCTTCGCCTGCGTGGGCTGGTTCGGCATCCAGTCGGCCACCTGCGGCCAGGCCTTCGCCTCCATGCTGGCCGGCATGATGGGCAAAGAGGCCAGCCCCACTATGGTGGCGGTGTCCTCCATCGTCTGGGGCATCATCATGCTGGTCACCGCCTGTGCCGGATTCAAGGGTCTGAAGTGGCTCAACTACATCGCCGTCCCCCTGCTGGTGGCGGTTTGCATCTACGGGGTTGCCATGGGCTTTGCCCAGAATGACGGCATGGCCAAAATCGCCGCTTATGATCCGGCCCAGTCCGCCGGAATGGTCTTCGGCATCTCCATGGTGGTGGCCTCCTTCGCCCTGGGCGGCGTCATCTCCGGCGACTACTGCCGCTTCGCCAGGAGCCGGGCCGATGTGGTCAAGTCCTCCATTGTGGGCGTGATCCCCGCCGGCCTGTTCATGCTCATGATGGGCGCGCTGCTGAGCCTGGTCACCGGCCAGTATGACATCTCCGCCATTCTGGCCAGCGTGGGCGTGCCCGTCATCGGCCTCATCGCCCTGGTGTCCGCCACCTGGACCACCAACGTCACCAACGCCTACTCCGGCGGTCTGGCTATGGCCAATCTGCTGGGCCTGGATGAGAGCAAATTCACCCTGACTACCGGCGTGGCCGGCACCATCGGCACCGTACTGGCGGCGGCGGGCCTGCTGGGCAAGTTCTCCGCCTTCCTCAACCTTATGTCCGGACTGATCCCTCCTCTGGCCGGCGTCCTCATCGCCGAGTACTGGCTGGTGAACAAGGGCGACAAGTCCCGCTTCCAGCTCCGCAAGGGCTTCTACGCCCCCGGCGTCATCTCCTTCCTGGTCGGCGCCATCGCGGCCTGCATCACCGGCGGCACCTTTGCCAACTTCCCGGCGCTGGCCTCTGTGTCCTTCCTGAATGTGCCCTTCTTTGTGGGCCCCATCAACGGAATCGTCATCTCCCTGATCCTTCATACCCTTCTCTCCAAAGTCATGGGGACCAAGGCGGAGTGAATCGATCCCTGCGGCTCCGGCGGGACGGCCTTGGCTGTCCCGCCGCTGCCGCTGTCCTGTTTCAGAACGGCTGTCCCGCCGGGCGCACAGCTACCCGGCCGGGATCCCGAAATAGTGTAAAGGAGTGTTTCCATGCGTAAGATCGGAATTCCCGAGATCGAAGACATCGCCCTGGGCGCTTCCCTGCTGGGAGCGGGCGGCGGCGGCGATCACTACGTGGGCAAGCTGGTGGCCATCGGGGCCGTACAGGAACACGGCCCGGTGACCCTTCTGGACCCCGACGAGGTCCCCGACGACGCCCTGGTGGTCCCCATCGCCATGATGGGTGCCCCCACCATTCTGGCCGAAAAGGCGGTGGGCGCCGGAGAATACCAGTCCATTTACAAGACTGTCTCCAGCTTCTACGGAAAGCCCATCCACGCCCTCATGCCCATTGAGGCGGGCGGCGTCAACTCCATGCTCCCCATCGCGGCGGCGGCCCGGCTGGGCCTTCCCCTGGTGGATGTGGACGGCATGGGCCGGGCCTTCCCCGAACTGCAGATGGTCACCTTTACCATCGGCGGCGGCTCCGCCACCCCCATGGCTCTGGTGGATGAGAAGGGCAACTCCTGCATCTTTGATACCGTCACCAACAAGTGGACCGAGGATCTGGCCCGGGCGGTGACCATGGCCTGCGGCGGCTCGGTATCTGTCTCCCTCTACGCCATGGAGGGGGCTTTCATGAAGAAGTACGGCGTCCACGGCATCGTCACCCGCAGCCAGATGCTGGGCTCCGCCATCCGGCGGGTGAAAGAGGCCTCCGACACCACCCCCGAGGAGAAGTTCCTGGAGATCACCGAGGGCTTCCGGCTCTTCAAGGGCAAGATCAGCGACGTGCTCCGGGAAGTCCGGGGTGCCTTCAACTTCGGCCGGGTGGTACTGGACGGCATCGGCGAGGACAAGGGCCGCTCCGCCTCCGTCTCCTTCCAGAATGAGAACCTGGTGGCCGAGGTGGACGGGGAGATCCTGGCAACTGTGCCCGATCTTATCTGCCTGGTGGACACCGAGACCTTCACCCCCGTCCCCACCGACGCGCTGAAGTACGGCAAACGGGTGCTGGTGGTGGGCCTCAAGTGTTTCCCGCTGTGGCGCACTCCCGAGGGGCTGTCCCTGGTGGGCCCCCGGTACTTCGGAGTGGACACCGACTATATCCCGCTGGAAGAGCGCTGCAAGGGAGGGCGTAAGTGATGTATAAGCTGGGCATTGACGTAGGCGGCACCAACACAGACGCCGTCCTCATTGACGAAAATCTGAAGGTCGTGGCCTCGGTGAAGCGCCACACCACCCCTGACGCCTACGACGGCATTCTCCACGCCGTTAGGGCGGTGCTGGAGGAGTCCGGCGTGGACCGCAGCCAGATCGGGCAGGCCATGCTGGGCACCACCCAGTGCACCAACGCCATCGTGGAGCGCAAGCACCTGGCTCCCATCGGAGTGCTGCGCCTGGGCGCTCCCGCCACGGTGGGCATCCCCCCCATGGTGGACTGGGCCGAGGATCTGAAGCGGATCGCGGTAAAGACCGCCGTCATCGGCGGCGGCTTTGAATATGACGGCAAGGAGCTGGCCCCCTTTGACGAGGCGGCCGCCCGGGCCTTTTTCCAGGAACTGAAGGAGAAGGGCGTCAAGTCGGTGGCCATCTCCTGTGTCTTCTCCACCGTCCGGAACGACCACGAACTGGCCGCCGCCAAGCTGTGCCGGGAGGTCATGGGGGAGGACACCCACGTGTCCATCTCCAGCGAGATCGGCTCCATGGGCCTCATTGAGCGGGAAAACGCCACCATTCTGAACGCGGCGCTCTACCAGGTGGCCCAGTCCTTTACCGAGGGCTTCGCCAAGTCCCTGGCTGACGAGGGCATCACCAACGCCGACGTCTACCTCTCTCAGAACGACGGAACTCTGATGACCATGGAGTACGCCCGGCGCTACCCCATTCTCACCATTGCCTGCGGCCCCACCAACTCCATCCGGGGCGCCAGCTACCTCAGCCAGCTGAAAAACGCCATCGTCATCGATGTGGGCGGCACTACCACCGACCTGGGCGTTATTCAGAACGGCTTCCCCCGGGAGTCCGGCGTGGCGGTGACCATCGGCGGAGTGCGGACCAACTTCCGGATGCCCGATGTCATCTCCATCGGTCTGGGCGGCGGCTCCATCGTCCGTCAGCGGCCGGACGGCGCCGTCACCGTGGGACCAGACTCGGTGGGCTATGAGATCACCGAGAAGGCCCTGTGCTTCGGCGGCGATGTGTGCACCGCCACCGACATCGCCGTCCGGCTGGGGATGACCGAGCTGGGCGACAAGTCCAGGGTGGCCCATCTCAGCGAGGACTTTGCCCGGAAGGCCATGGCCGCCATCACCGCGCTGGTGGAGGACACGGTGGACGCCATGAAGGTCTCCGCCGACGATGTGGACGTCATTCTGGTGGGCGGCGGCTCCATCGTCCTGCCCGCCCAGCTGGCCGGGGCCAAAACGGTGGCCAAGCCCGCCGAGGGCGGAGTGGCCAACGCCATCGGCTCCGCCATCTCCAAGGTCTCCGGCACCTATGAGCAGCTCATCGACTTCAACGAGCACCCCCGGGAGCAGGCGCTGGCCCAGGCCAAGGAGGAGGCCGCCGCTCTGGCGGTGAAAGCGGGTGCCATCCCCGAAACGGTGGAGATCATCGACGTGGAAGACGTCCCCCTGGCCTATTATCCCGGCAACACCAGCCGGGTCAAGATCAAGGCCGCGGGGGATCTGGGCAGAAAGATCTGACCCCTCTCAGCGCAGCCGGGGTCGCCCACGGGGCCCCCGCTTTTCATATCCGCCCTATCACGCCGCTTATCACATATCCCGCTGCTCCTCCCGGGCCTCGGCCACGGTGTCTGCCTAATAACAGAACCGCCCCCGGCCTTCAAACACC
>JAQXNP010000098.1 GCA_029098065.1 Clostridiales bacterium
CCGCCGCGTCACGCTGACGAAGTCCTTTTTGATAGCGATACCACCGCAGCTTGTCCGCAATTTCCGTGATCTCAGATGCGTCCGAAAACCGCAGATTGAACTTCTCGGCATCCAAAAACTTATGTGGAAGGACGACCGGGACCTTGAGAATTTGAAGCGGCGCAACTTTTAACGTACCTGCAACATTCGCAGCCAATACATAGCTGCGGACTTTCAAGCGGCAGAACATAGACCATTTTGCCCCAAAAGGTTCATGGTTTTCCACCTCAATCGCCGATTGTTCCGCTGCGATATTATAGCATTTTCAATACATCTCGACGCATAAGTAGCCAGCCGCACGTTCCGGTCCGGTTTGAAAGTTGAGATCCCTTTAATGAGGCCTATGGTTCCGATGGAAATGAGGTCGTCCTGATCTCCAGTCTGAGTGTAATACTTCTTCACAATGTGGGCCACCAGCCGCAGATTATGCTCGATGAGGACATCCCGGGCGGCGGGGTCGCCCTCGGCGTAGCGGAGCAGATATTCCCGCTCCTCCTCCGGTTTCAGGGCGCGCGGAAAGGAGCCGGTATTTCCGGACAGCCGAAGAGGAAAGAAAAGAGTGTGGAGCATCAGAATAAGCCAGGCGGAGAGCATGGACAGAACCTCCCTATTCAGATCATCTCTTCCATCCTATTCTGTGAAATGTTGTCCCGATACAAAAAAGCGGACTGATTTGAGGGAAAAAAGTGTGCCCTCCCCAAATTGGGAGGGCACACTTTTTAGCGGGCGGCCTCCTTGATGCCGTTTCCAACGTCCTGGGCAGCGTTGCCGATGCCCCGGGCTACGTCGCCCACACCTTCGCCGACGCCCCGGGCCACGTCGCCTACTCCTTCGCCGACGCCCTGGACAGCATTGTCGGCAGCGGCGCCGGAGTGATTGGCGGCGCTTTCGTTAGGGCTGGCCGCCGGAGCTGTGGCTGACGGGCTGACCGCCGGAGCGGAGACCACCGGGCTCTCACTCGGCAAAACCGAGTGGGTGGCCGAAGGTGCTGCCGACGGCGTGGGAGTTACCGCCGGAGCCTTGGTTCTGGAACACCCGGCCAGGATCAGAGCCAAAGCCAGGGCTGGAATCAGCAGAGTGATGTTCCGCTTCATTCCCTCTCCTCCTCAAAACATGCATGGATTTTGGAATCTCCATCCGAAGCGTATTGTGTGTCGAAGCGTACGTTTCCAAACAGGGAAAAAGTGCTTGCTTTTTTTTCAGGCCCATGATATTATAAATAATAAAAATCATTCCTAAATAAAAGGAGGATACTTTCCGTGGCAGGCAAACGATACTCCCGGCAGAGGGAGCTCATTTATCAGGCGGTCTGTGATTCGGATCAGCATCCCACTGCCGAGATGGTATATCAGTGGCTGAAGCCCGCAAACCCCAGCTTAAGCCTGGGGACGGTCTACCGCAATCTGAACTTGCTGGCTGACGAGGGCATCCTCGTTCGGATGCCATTCCCCGTGGAGCGGTATGATGCGGACACGCGGCCCCACACCCATTTTCGATGCAGACAATGCGGGTGCGTGTTTGACTTTAAAATTTCCTATGACCGGGAGATCGATGCGGCCGCCGGCACGGCGGAGCCAGAGTTCCGGATCGAAGATCACACCTTACTGTTTTCCGGACTCTGTCCCCGGTGCCTGGAGAAAAAACAGGTTGATTTTTCGTAAAATAAAGGGTAAAATGAATCACACAGAAGAAAACTATTACAAATAGTGAATAAGGAGGAAATATATTATGGAACTGAAGGGCAGCAAGACTGAGGCCAACCTCTGGAAAGCGTTTGCCGGGGAGAGCCAGGCTTACACAAAGTACACCTACTTTGCCAGCAAAGCCAAGAAGGAAGGCTACGAGCAGATCGCGGCCATCTTTAGTGAGACCGCCGGAAATGAGAAGGAGCACGCCAAGATCTGGTTCAAGGAGCTCTCCGGGATCGGCGATACTGCCGCCAACCTGAAGGCGGCCGCCGCGGGTGAGAACGAAGAGTGGACCCAGATGTATAAAGAGATGGCGGAGACCGCCAAGGAGGAGGGCTTTGCAAAGCTGGCCTTCCTGTTTGAAGGGGTCGGAAAGATCGAGAAGGAACATGAGGAGCGCTATCTGGCTCTGCTGAAGAACCTGGAAGAGGGCGTAGTCTTTAAGAGGGGCGATGTGTACATCTGGAAATGCCGCAACTGCGGGCACATCCATGTGGGCAAGGAAGCGCCCGGGGTATGCCCCATCTGCGCCCATCCTCAGGCTTATTTCGAACTGGTCTCCAAGAATTATTAATCAATTCCTGCAGACCGTAAAGGAGAGAGAGTCGTGTCGAGCCCCGAGGAATTAGTTCAACTGGCTGGACAACTTCATGAAATCGGGCGCTTCTATCGTGCAGAAGGGAAGCGGTCTCATAGTTATGAGGGAGTGACTCTCACCGACAGTGAAATCTGGGCGCTGTGTGTCATGTCCGGCAGCGAGGGCATTACGCAAAACGACCTGGGACGCAGGATCCTGATTTCAAAGTCTGCCGTTTCATCATTGGCAGAGCGTTTGGAACAAAAAGGCCTGATCCGGCGAGACAGGGCAGGGGTAAGTTATCAACTGTTTCTGACTGATTTGGGCCGAAAGGTTTGTCAGGCCAGTCAGGAAGCCTGTTACCGCTGGGCCAACGAGATGGCGGAGGCCATTCCTGTGGAGCTGGAGGAACTGAAGGCTGCTAACCGCGTGCTGGAAGCGATCAAGACATATCTTGGCCAGAAATACATGCCGAATTAAAACAAACTCCCCTCCGTCCGAAGGATTCGGGCGGAGGGGAGTTTCTATGTGGTATAAAAAAGCACCAGCCTCTGGCTGGTGCTTTTTGGCGGAGTGGGCGGGATTCGAACCCGCGTGCCGCTCAACACGGCAACACGATTTCCAATCGTGCTCGTTATGACCTCTTCGATACCACTCCAAGTCACAACTGCATTGATGCGATTCAGTTTTTATCACTGCTGCACGAGAACAGCAAAGCTTATTATAACAGATTTTTGACAATAGTCAAGGCTTAATTCAAAAAAATTCGCCCATCTGTGTGATTGACAAATAAGCAAAAATAGTTATAATTATAACTGTTATAAAAAGAACATAGGAGGTCGGACCGTGCGGGAACTGCTGCAATATACCAGCCGCTTCAAACGGATGTACCAGAAAAGTTTTCAGATGGTGGGGGAACGGCTGAGGCTCTCCCAGATGGAAATTGATATTCTCCTTTTCCTTTACAACAACCCAAAACAGAACACCGCCAGGGATGTGGTGGCCTACCGGGGATTTGCAAAATCCAACGTGTCAAAAGGGGTAGAACATCTGGAGCGGATGGGCTGGCTGAAAGTGGAGCCCGATTCGGACAGCCGCCGGGTAAAACGGTTGGTATTCCGATCGGAGAGAATGGATGATCTGGCCGAACTGTCTGAGTGTCAGCACCGATGTCTGGAGGCGATCTTCGCGGACTTTACGCCGCAGGACAGAGAGCTGCTGGCCGGACTTCTGGCCAGGATGGACGCCAACGTTCAGAAATATTTAAAAACCCTGGAACAAGGAGAGAACGAGTGAATGGACATGCTTTACAAATTTGTCATCTGTTTTATTGCCGGCATTGGAGCCGGCCTGGGCACCGGCTTTGCCGGAATGAGCGCGGCGGCGGTGATCAGCCCGATGCTGATCACCTTTCTGGATATGGAACCCTACATGGCGGTGGGAATCGCGCTGGCCAGCGATGTGCTGGCCAGCGCTGTCTCAGCGTACACTTATGGGAAAAACAAGAATCTGGATGTGAAAAACGGTCTTGTTATGATGGCCTCAGTCCTTTGCTTTACCATGGTGGGAAGCTATGTGGCCAGCCGGCTGCCGGGAAGTGCCATGGGTAGTTTTTCAGTGGTCATGACCCTGCTGCTGGGAATTAAATTTATTGTCAAGCCTGTCATGACCACCAAAGAAGCCATGGACGGGGTGCCGCCCGCCAGGCGGGTCCGGCAGTCCATTCTCTGCGGGGCGCTGGTGGGCTTTATCTGCGGTTTCGTGGGGGCGGGCGGAGGCATGATGATGCTTCTGGTCCTCACCTCGGTGCTGGGCTACGAGCTGAAGACCGCCGTGGGCACCAGCGTATTCATCATGGCCTTTACCGCGTTTACAGGGGCGGTAAGCCACTTCGCCATCGGCTGCGTCCCGGATATGCCGAGCCTGGTATTCTGTGTGCTGTCCACCCTGCTCTGGGCGCGTATCGCCGCCCGCTTTGCCAACAAGGCGGAACCCGCTGTTCTGAACCGGGCCACCGGCGTGGTGCTGGTCGTGTTAGGTGCGGTGATCCTCGCGGTCAACTGGCTGGGGTAACGTGGAAGCCCCGGAGGACCGCCTGTGAATCCCCTCAGAGAAAACGCCCCCGCCGGAGATCATCTCCAGCGGGGGCGTTTTCGTGATTACAGCGGTTTTTTCGGCTCATTTCCGGCCGTCCAGCTCTTTGCGGATCAGATTGGTGAGCAGGGCCTGTCCCTCGGGGGAGCGGAGCACATCCAGAATGGCGGTGTGCAGACTGTCCTGAAACTGTTTGCTGTTCATGAAAGAACCGAATACGCTGGATTCCGCCGGGGCGGATTTCGGGGCCGCCTTGCGGACCGGAGGGGGAGCGGGGGTATCTTCCTCGTCGGGAACCGCGTCCACCCAGCTCTCCATGCTGGTACGGTCCCGGCTCTCTCCCCGGAGATAGAGGAGGGAAACGCCGAAAAAGCCGGCCATTTTGACCTGCTGCTCCCGGGTGGGTGTCTGGCGGCCGGTCTCAAATTTTTCCATAGCCATCTTGGGAAAGCCCAGAGCGGCGGAAAGAGCAGGGCGGCTCAGCCCCTTTTCGGTGCGCAGTTCTTCGATGCGCTGTGCCATCGTCACCATAGTACGTGACCTCCTTGCGGTGTTTGAAAATATCATACCACGAAGCCGGACGGGAGACAAGCGTGGGAAATAGGGCGGGCGGATCTGATACACAGATCCGCCCGCCCTGTTTCTTACGGGTTACTGATTCAGGTCGTCTGCGATGGCGTCGGCCAGCGCGTCCAGCTCGTCGGCCTTATCCTCGTGCAGGGAAGAGGCCAGGCTCAGCCGTTCGTTGAGGACGGTCATGCACTTGAGTTCCTCATCCAGGAACTTCTGCATCAGATCACCGGACCGGCAGGCCCAGGAGCCGTTTTCCACGATGGCGAAGGTCCGGTTCTGAAGGTTCAGAGCCTTCATATCCATCAGGTAATTGTGCATCACCGGATAGATGCCCAGGTTGTAGGTCACACTGGCCAGCACGATGTGGCTCACCCGGAAGGTCTCGGAGATGAGGTCGGACACATGGGTGTTGGATACGTCGTAGACCACCGTGTTGGTAACGCCTTTATCGGCCAGCCTGGCCGCCAGAGCCTGAGCCGCCGCCTCGGTGTTGCCGTACATGGAGGCATAGACGATCATCACTGCCTTGTCCTCCGGCTCATAGGTGCTCCAGTGCTGGTATTTATCCAGAAGATAGCCAAAGTCACTGCGCCATACAGGACCGTGGAGCGGGCAGATGAACTTGATCTGATCCAGGATGCCCGCCGCCTTTTTCAGCAGGGCCTGGACCTGAGGGCCGTACTTGCCCACGATGTTGGTGTAGTAACGGCGGGCCTCGCCGATCCAGTCCCGGTCGAAGTTGACTTCGTCATTGAACAGCTTTCCGTCCAGAGCGATGAAGGAGCCAAAGGCATCGGCGGAGAAGAGGGCTCCGTTGGTGGTGTCGAAGGTGACCATGGCCTCGGGCCAGTGGACCATGGGGGCGGCGATGAACGTGACGGTGTGCTTGCCGAAGCACATGGTGTCTCCCTCTTTGACTTCCACCAGCTCATGGCTGTCCACGTTGAAGCCAAACTGCCGCATGAGCATGAAGGACTTGTGGGTGCTGACGATTTTCACCTTGGGGTAGCGGATCAGAATCTCCTCCAGAGAGGCGCCGTGATCGGGCTCCATGTGGTTGATGACCAGCACGTCCAGGGGCTTTCCGGCCAGCAGGAACTGAATATTTTCGAGCAGCTGGCGGCAGGAGGACCAGTCAATGGTGTCGAAAAGGACACTCTGCTCATCCAGAAGCAGGTAGGAGTTGTAGGAAACTCCCTTGGGGATGGGGTGAATATTCTCAAACAGATGGAGCCGGTGGTCATTGGCGCCCACCCAGTACAGATCTTGCGTAACAGTTCTCACGCAGTGCATAATTCAAATCCTCCTTTGAAGATTAACGGCGGCGGGATACTCAAGCCTCGATGAAGTGCTCCTTTTCCTCGGCGCACTCGGGGCAGACCCAGTCTGCGGGGAGACGGTCGAAGGGAGTGCCGGGAGCGATGCCGTTGTCGGGATCCCCCTTGGCCGGATCATACTCATAGCCGCAGCCGGGGCAGACATAGCTCTTGAGGGCGGGCTTTTCTTTCTTGGGCGTGGCCCGCTTCATCTTTACCATGGGAGGAGCGGGCTTCTTCTCGCCTGTGTCCAGAGCGGCCGTGAGGAGGGGAAGAATCTCGTTCACGTCGCCCACAATGCCGTAGTCACAGTTTTTGAAGATGGGGGCGTTTCCATTCTTGTTGATGGCCACGATGGTGGCGGCGTCCTTGATGCCCTTCAGATGCTGCACCGCGCCGGAGATGCCGCAGGCGATGTACAGGTTGCCCATGAACTTCTGACCGGACATGCCCACATAGCGGTTGATGGGCACATACCGCAGCGTCTCAGCCACCGGACGGGAGGAGCCGATGGCGGCGCCGGCGGCCCTGGCCAGATCCTCAATGAGTTTCATGTTCTTCTTGTCCCCGATGCCCTTGCCGGCGGAGACTACCCGTTCGGCCTTGGTGATGGGGGTGTCAATGGGGATGCCCACCGTGAAGTCATAGCCGTCCTTCTTCAGACCGGCCACCAGAGCGTCCACTTTTTCCTGGGAGGTGCCCTCCTTGAGGATCATCTTTTTCCGGGCCCCGGTGACATTGCCGGCGGCCGGAGCGGCGGCGGGGGCGGCGGCGCTGCTCTTGGGGGGCTTGCCCAGAATGTGGGAGGCGATGACTACCCGCTGGATCTCGTTGGTGCCCTCATAGATGGTGGTGATCTTGGCGTCGCGGTAGGCGCGCTCCACATCCATGCCCTTCAGATAGCCGTTGCCGCCGTAGATCTGGAGGGCGTCGTTGACCACTTCCAGGGCGATATCAGAGGCATACTGCTTGGCCATGGCGGCCTCCATGGCGTAGGGTTCGTGGTGTTCCTTCAGCTCGGCGGCGGAGTAGACCAGCAGCCGGGCGGAACGGAGCTTGGTGGCCATATCGGCGATCTTGAAGGACAGCCCCTGCTGGAAGCCGATGGGGATGCCGAACTGGACGCGCTCCCTGGCATAATCCACAGCGCTGTCAAAGGCGCCCTGGGCAAT
>JAQXNP010000099.1 GCA_029098065.1 Clostridiales bacterium
TTACACAGGAGCCGATGGCGTTGAAGCGTTCGGAGACCTCCAGCGCCTCGGTGACCACGATATCGGCGGGCAGGCGGGTGTTGACCGCCAGGGGGAGGCGGTCGCAGGGGATGGTGGAACTGGTGCGGAAATTGGCCAGATAGACCCGGGCGTGGACGCCGGCATCGGTGCGGCCCACGCCGGTGCATTTTACCGGATGGCCCACGATTTTGGCCAGAGCCTTTTCCAGCACCTCTTCCACGGTGACGGCGTTTTTCTGGATCTGCCAACCGTGGTAGGCGGTGCCCACATACATCAATTTCAGTGCAATATTTCTCATATTCAGTGAACCTTGTTTGAAAAACGGATGAGGAGTTCAGAGGGCCCGCTCATAATGTTCCGAAGCGGTTGAGCAGGAGGACGGCCGCGCACAGGCCGGCGCCCAGGACAATGGCCCCGTAGTCCGGGAGGGCGTATTTCAGCTGCATGAGCTTGGTCCGGCCCTCTCCGCCGTGATAGCAGCGGCACTCCATGGCCACCGCCAGTTCATCGGCCCGGCGAAAGGCGGAGATGAACAGGGGGACCAGAAGGGGGATGAGGGCCTTGGCCCGGTCGATGAGCCCGCCGGAGTCGAAGTCGGCCCCCCTGGCCCGCTGGGCGGACATAATCTTGTCGGTCTCTTCGATCAGGGTGGGGATGAAGCGAAGGGCGATGGACATCATCATAGCCAGTTCGTGGATGGGGACATGGAGCTTCTTGAGGGGGCCCAGCAGGCTCTCCAGTCCGTCGGTAAGGCGGATGGGGGAAGTGGTGTAGGTGAGCATGAAGGTGCAGGAGATGAGGAGCATGATCCGCAGCACCATGAAGATGGCGGTACGGATGCCCTCCCGGTAGATGCGGACAAAGCCGATGGACACCAGCGGCTCCCCGGCCCCCGTGGTGTAGAGCAGATTCAGGACGCCCGTGAAGATGACGATAAAAACGATGGGCCGCATTCCCCGGATCACCGCTTTGAAGCCGACCTTGGAGATGAGGACGGCGGCGGTGAGAAAGGCGGCCAGCAAAAGATAGCCGAACGCGTTCTTGGCCAGGAAGAGGGCCACAATGTAGAAGACCACCAGCAGGATCTTGGCCCTGGGGTCCAACCGGTGAAGAATGGTATTGCCGGGAAAATACTGCCCCAGAGTGATGTCCTTCAGCGCCATTTACACCGCCCCCTTCCGCCGCAGCGCGGCCAGGATGGACTCCCTGGCCTGCTCGATGGTATACACCGACGGGTCGATATCTGCCCCCATGGCCTTCAGACGGTGAAAGACCCGGGTCATCTGGGGGACACCCAGGCCCATGGCTTCCAGCTCCTCGCCGTGGGTGAAGACCTCCCGGGGAGTTCCCTGGAAGGGGATCCGGCCATCGTTGATCACCACCAGCCGGTCCACCGTCCGGGCCATCTCCTCCATGGAGTGGGAGACAATGAGAATGGTGGCGTTTTTCGCCTCGTGATAATCCCGGATATTGCCCAGGATCTGTTCCACGCCGACGGGATCCAGCCCGGCGGTGGGCTCGTCCAGAATGAGGACAGAGGGCTCCATGGCGATGACGCCGGCAATGGCCACCCGGCGCTTCTGGCCGCCGGAGAGCTCGAAGGGGGAGACCTCCAGAACGGAGTCGGGCAGGCCGACAAAGGCGGCGGCCTCCCGCACCCGGCGGTCGATCTCTTTTTCGTCCAGCTTCATGTTTTTGGGGCCGAAGGAGATGTCCTTGTAGACGGTCTCCTCAAAGAGCTGATACTCCGGATACTGGAACACCAGTCCCACCTGGAAGCGGGCCTTTCGGGTGGCCTCCTTGCTTTCCCAGATATCCCGGCCATCCACCAGCACCCGGCCGGAGGTGGGTTTCAGCAGGCCGTTGAGGTGCTGAATGAGGGTGGATTTGCCCGAGCCGGTATGGCCGATGATGCCCAGGTATTCCCCCTTGTAGGCGGTAAAGTCCACATCGGTGAGGGCGGCATGCTGAAAGGGGGTGCCGGAGGAGTAGATGTGGCACAGTTTTTCCGTTTGGATGATCGGTTCCAAATGACGTCAGTCCTTATCGAACAGGATATGGGTTCCGGGACATGAGCCGGAACGGGAGGTTTATACGGCGGGGGTACCCGCCTTCAGAAGATGGAAGAGGACCTGGGTGCATTCCTCGTCGGAGAGGGCGTCCAGAGGCACGTCCAGCCCCTCCTGTCTCAGCTCCCACAGAAGGGAGACGGTCTCAGGGACGGTAAGCCCCACGGCCCGAAGCTCTTCCACATGCTGAAAGACCTCCCTGGGAGGGCCGTCGGCAATGATCGTGCCCTTGCTCATGACTACCAGCCGTCCGGCCTGGGCGGCCTCGTCCATGTGATGGGTGATCAGGATCACTGTAACACCGTTTTCCGCGTTGAGCTTTTGGATGGTTTCCATTACTTCTTTTCGCCCGATGGGATCCAGCATGGCGGTGGGCTCGTCCAGCACCACGCACCGGGGGCGCATGGCCAGCACTCCGGCAATGGCGATGCGCTGCTTCTGCCCGCCGGACAAAAGATGAGGGGCGTGTTCCCGGTATTCATACATGCCCACGGATTTCAGGGCCTGATCCACCCGCCGGCGGATCTCATCGGGGGGAACGCCCAGGTTTTCCGGGCCGAAGGCGCAGTCCTCTTCCACCACGTTGGCCACGATCTGGTTGTCCGGGTTCTGGAAGACCATGCCCACCGTCCGCCGGATATTCAGCAGATTGGCCTCGTTGGCGGTATCCATGCCGCTGACATACATCTTTCCGCCGGAAGGGAGAAGAATGGCGTTCATGTGTTTGGCCAGAGTGGATTTTCCGGAGCCGTTATGTCCCAGAATGGCCACAAAGGAGCCCGCTTCAATGCTCAGATCCACTCCGTCCAGCACCACCTTGGGCTTGTCCTCGGCGGGGTAGGAGAAATGGAGATCTTCTGTTTTGATGATGGGATCAGACATGGGATCACCTCAGTTGAAAATGGGAAATGGCGGCACGGCGCACCGCCCTTTTCCGGGTCAGTCCGCCATCCACCGCCCGGTGGCTCCGCAGGGGAGCGCCAGACCGGTGGCCGAAACTGGCAGGCCCAGTTCCTGACTCTCGGTGCGGCCGCCGTGTTTTTTCGTGACAAGGGTCTCCAGGATATAGGTCAGCACGGAAGGGGCCAGCCCTGTGGTGTAGGAGTTAATCAGGAAGAAAAGAGGTTCGTCGGACAGCAGCTGGGCCACCAGCTCCACAAAGGGCCAGAGGTTTTCCTCCAGACGCCAGATTTCCCCGGACGGGCCCCGGCCGTAAGAGGGGGGATCCATGATGATGCCGTCGTACTTGTGTCCCCGGCGGATTTCCCGTTGGGCGAACTTGCCGCAGTCGTCCACGATCCAGCGGATGGGCTTGTCTTCCACGCCGGAGGAACGGGCATTTTCCTTGGCCCAGGCCACCATGCCCTTGGCGGCGTCCACGTGACAGACGGAGGCCCCCGCGGCGGCGCAGGCCACCGTGGCCCCTCCCGTGTAGGCAAAGAGATTCAGAACGCTGACAGGCCGGCCGGCCTTTCGAATGGCCTCCTGGCAGAAATCCCAGTTGGCGGCCTGTTCGGGGAAGAGGCCGGTGTGCTTGAAGTTCATGGGCT
>JAQXNP010000100.1 GCA_029098065.1 Clostridiales bacterium
CATTTTCGCGTGTTATTATATTCAAATATTCTAATTTTGTCAAGTGCTTCTACCCCAGAAAAGAGGTATTTTCATGGACATCGCCATCTGCACCCTGGGCTGCAAGGTCAACCAGTACGAGACCCAGGCCATCGAGACCGAGCTGATCCGCCGGGGCCATTCTCTGGTCCCCTTTGACGGGCCTGCCGACGCCTATATCGTCAATACCTGTACGGTCACCGCCGTCAGCGACCACAAGTCCCGGCAGGCCATCCGCCGGTGCCGGAAGCAGAATCCCCTGGCTGTGGTGGCCGTGTGCGGCTGTTACGCCCAGACCGATCCGGAGGCGGTGGCCAGGCTGGACGTGGACCTGGTGGGCGGCGCCAGCGGGCGCATGGCCTTCCTGGACCGGCTGGAGGAACTGGCCGCCCGCCGGGGCGGAGATCACTCTCCCACGGTGACAGTTGGCAGCATCATGTCCGTCCGTGCCTTTGAGGAACTCCCGGCCGGCGGGCTGGCCGGACGCACCCGGGCCATGCTGAAGATCGAGGACGGCTGCGTCAATTTCTGCTCCTACTGCATCATCCCCTACGCCCGGGGACCGGTGCGCTCCCTCCCTCTGGACCGGGCGGCGGCGGAGGCCGGCCGCCTGGCCGCCGAGGGCTATAAAGAACTGGTCCTCACCGGCATCGAGATCTCCTCCTGGGGGCAGGACTTCCGGGACGGCTCCTCCCCCATCGACGTGATCGAAGCCGTCTGCCGCGCCGCACCGGGGTGCCGGGTCCGTCTGGGGAGCCTGGAACCCCGGACCATCACCGGGGACTTCTGCCGCCGGGCGGCCGCTCTGCCCAATCTGTGCCCCCACTTCCATCTCTCCCTCCAGTCGGGCTGCGACGCCACCCTGAAGCGGATGAACCGGAAGTATGACACGGCCCGGTATCTGGAGAGCGTGGAACTGCTGCGGAAGTTGTTCGGGGAGCCCGGCATCACCACCGACCTCATTGTGGGCTTTCCCGGGGAGACGGAGGAGGAATTCGCCCAGACCCTGGACTTCCTCCGGACCTGCGCCTTCACCGCCATGCATATCTTCCCCTATTCCCGCCGCTCGGGAACTCCGGCGGACCGGATGCCGGGGCAGGTCCCGAAATCGGTCAAGGAGGACCGGGCCCGCCGGGCGGCGGCTGTGGCGGAGGAACTGCGGCAGTCTTACCTCCGCGGCTGGGTGGGCCGGACTCTCCCGGTGCTCTTCGAGGAGGAGAAGGACGGCCTCTGGCGGGGCCACGCGCCCAACTATGCGGAGGTATTTGCCCCCGGACAGGATCTGCACAACGCTGAGCGGACCGTCCGCGTCACCGGTGTTCAGGGGGACCATCTGACGGGGGTCCTCGCGTAACCGCCGGCCCGTTCTTGTAACCGGGCGAAAAATATGGTAAAATAATATTTTTGTTGGAAACAAAAAGGAGGATGGCCATGTTCCGCTTCAACCATTTCAACTTCAACGTTCTGGATCTGGACAAGTCCCTTGCCTTCTACCGGGAGGCCCTGGGCCTTCAGGTGGTTCGGGAGAAGGACGGGGCCAACGCCGACGGCCCCTTCAAGCTGGTCTATCTGGGCGATGGGGAGAGCTCGTTCACCCTGGAACTCACCTGGCTGTCCAGCCGGAAAGAACCCTACGATCTGGGAGAGGGAGAATTCCATCTGGCCTTTTCCGTCCCCGATCTGGAGCAGGCCCGCGCCAAACACGCGGAGATGGGCTGCATCTGCTTTGAGAATCCCTCCATGGGGATCTACTTCATCGAGGACCCGGACGGCTACTGGATCGAGATCGTCCCGGAGAAAAAGTAATGGCGCAGAAACAGGGCGGCCGGGTGGTTTTTGCCGACCTGCTGCGGGTTTTCGCCCTTCTGGCCGCCATGATCCTCTATCTGATCGGGGATCAGCTGAACCGCGTAGGGGCGGGCACCGCCTCCTGGACCGTTCTCAGCCTCTATGACGGACTGCTGCGGTGGTGCGTACCTGTTTTTGCCATGCTGTCCGGCATGATGATGCTGGATGAAAAGGCGGGCCGGTCTCTGCCCAAGCTCTTCTTCCACAACGCCCTGCGGGTGCTCATTGCCCTCCTGGTCTGGGCCGGGATCTATGCCGCGGCCGGCACGCTGGCCGCCGGAGGCCGGTTCACCTGGGCGGGGCTGTGGGCGGATATTCTCAGCGCGCTGCGGGGCAATTCCCACGATCATCTGTGGTTCCTCTACATCATTTTGGGGCTCTATCTGGTGACCCCCGTCCTCCGGTCCTTTGTCCGGGGCGCCAGCCGGAGTGATTTCCGCTATTTCTTTGTCCTGGCCTTCCTCTTCGCCTCTCTGCTGCCCATGTCTTTCCGGCTCTGGCCGGGGACCGCCGTCCTTCAGGTCTGGTATGACCGGCTGGCGGTCCAGCTGGTCCTCGGCTATGTGGGCTACTATGTGGCGGGGTATTATCTGCGGGAATACACCATCAGCCGCGTTGCCGAGGCCGTCGTCTATGTGCTGGGAGTCCTGGGGGCGGCGGCCACCGTGTGGGGCACCAGCGTCCTCTCCCGCCAGGCCGGACGGATGGTGGACACCCTGTATGATCCCTTCTCCCCCAACATCGTCTGTTTCTCTGTGGCGGTGGTGGTTCTGTTCCGCTACGTGCTGGGCGTCAGCGACGAGCGCTCCCGCCGCCAGCGCCTCTCCGGCGTGGCCCGGATCTCCTTCGGGATGTATCTGGTACACCCGCTTTTCCTGATGCTTCTGGACCGCTTCGGCATCACCGTGCTCTCCTTTCCGCCGGCAGCGGCGGTGCCTCTGCTGGCTGCGGCGGTCTTTCTCTGCTCGTTCGCCTCGGCCTGGCTCATTTCCAAAATTCCCTTTATAGGGTGGTGGCTCACCTGAACGCTCCGACTCTTTCACAAAAGGCATCTCCCATGCCCGGCGCCAGACAGCTGGACGCCCATTATATTGCCGTCCAGGCTGGATTCTGGTCCATGTTCGGCTCCATCTGCGGCTATCTGACCGCTCTGCTTCAGGGCCGGGGCTTCTCCAACAGCCAGATCGGTCTCCTGATCGCCATCCGGTGTCTGGCCGGCATTTTCCTCCAGCCCCTGCTGGGGGGCTGGGCCGACCGCCACCCCAGGGTCCCTCTGAAGGTGGTAGTGGACCTGTCTCTGGCCCTCTCCCTGGTGACCGGTATTCTTTTCGCCGCCCTGCCCGGGATGGGCTTTTTCCCCACGGCGGTGGTCTTCATCATTCTGGGCGGCTTCGAGATCTCCGCCTATCCTCTGGTGGACGCCATGGCCTTCCAGTTTATCCATGCCGGGGCGGAGATCCGGTACAGCCTGGGACGGGGGATCGGCTCCCTCTCCTACGCCGTCACCTGCGTCCTGCTGGGACTTCTGTCCAGCCGCCGGGGCACCGAGTCCGTGCTCATCGTCCACGCGGCTCTGGTCGCCCTGGAGATGGTGCTGGTATGGAGCTTTCCCACCTTCCCCGCCGATCGGATTCCCCCCGCTCAAACGGCGGAAAAGCCCCATTCCACCCTTCAGATCCTGCGGGCAAATCCCCATTTCGCGCTGATGCTCGCAGCCATCCTATTCGCCCTCACCGGCATCATGCCCCTGTCCAATTTCCTCATCAACATTCTCCGGGATAAGGGGGGCGGCAGCAGCCAGCTGGGGCTGGGTCTCTTCCTCATGGCAGCCTCAGAGCTGCCCGGCTCCCAGGTCTTTGCCCGGCTTCACCGCCGGGGCATGGGCAGCGACCGGCTCCTGCTGCTGAGTATGGTCTTTATGTTCCTGCGCACCCTGGCCTTTCTGCTGGTCCCATCGGCGGCGCTGGTGCTGGCCTTCGAGCCTCTTCAGATGCTGGGCTATGGCGTGTTTACTCCGGCGGCGGTCTTCTACGTCAGCGACTCGGTCCCCCCCGCCGACCAGGTAAAGGGGCAGACCCTGATGATGGCGGCCTCCAACGGACTGGGAGGCGTTTTGAGCAGCCTGATGGCCGGCCGGATGCTGGATCTGGGGCAGGCCGCCGGCGCCGGTTCCTCCTGGATGCTCCTCGCCTGTCTGGGCTGCGGAGCAGTGGGCCTTATTCTGGCCCGCCTGGCCCTCCAGAAAAAGTAAATGATGTGTAAAAAGAGCGGCAAATCCCCTTTTTGGTGGTTTTGCCGCTTTCTATTTTTCAATTGTTATAGTATGATATTGTGGTCAAGCGTTAAAAATAAAACAAACCCCGAAGGCCACATGGAGGGATACACACTATGAATATGCGAAAGACCAAAATCATCTGTACACTGGGCCCGGCCGTGGACAGTGAGGACATGATCCGCAGGCTGATCCTGGCCGGCATGAACTGCGCCCGTTTCAATTTCTCCCACGGCACCCACGAGACCCATCTGGCCACCCTCACCCGGCTGAAGCGGGTCCGGGACGAGCTGGGCGCCCCTGTGGCCGCCATGCTGGACACCAAGGGTCCCGAGATCCGGATCAAGACCTTCCAGAATGGCCCGGTGACCGTCCGGGAGGGGGAACCCTTCACGCTCACCACCCGGGATGTGGAGGGCGACAGCACCCAGGTCTCCGTGACCTACGCCAACCTTCACAGTGAGGTGACCAAGGGCACCCGCATCCTCATTGACGACGGACTCATCGAGCTGACGGTGGACTCCGTCGAGGGGCAGGATATCCGCTGCACTGTAACCTCCGGCGGCCAGCTCTCCAACAACAAGAGCATCAACATCCCCGACACCAAGATCCAGCTCCCCGCCCTTACCGATAAGGACCGGGAAGATCTGCGCTTCGCCGCCGAGAACGACTTTGACTTCGTGGCCGCCTCCTTTATCCGGAAGGCCAGCGACATTGAGGACATCCGCAGCGAGCTGGCCAAGTGGGGCGGGGAACGGATCCGCGTCATCGCCAAAATCGAGAACCGGGAGGGCGTGGAGAACTTCGACGAGATCCTGGCCGCCTCCGACGGGGCCATGGTGGCCCGGGGCGATCTGGGCGTGGAGATCCCCGCCTATGAGGTGCCCATCATTCAGAAGGAAATGATCTCCAAGTCCGCCGCCGCCGGCAAAAACGTGGTCACCGCCACCCAGATGCTGGACTCCATGATCCGCAACCCCCGGCCCACCCGGGCGGAGGTCTCCGATGTGGCCAACGCCGTCTTTGACGGCACCTCCTGTGTCATGCTCTCCGGCGAGACCGCCTCCGGCAAGTACCCGATTGAAGCGCTGGAGACCATGGTGGACACCGTTATGGCCGCCGAGCAGGCCACCAATTACTGGGGCCGCTTCATGCGCAGCAGCTACGATACCAACCGGAGCAAGCCCCACTCCATCAACCAGGCCATCAGCCACACCTGCTGTATGACCGCCATGGACCTGAACGCCTCCGCCATTCTGGCCGCCACCACCTCGGGCCACACCGCCCGGGTCATCTCCCGGTTCCGGCCCTCCTGCCCCATCGTGGCTTTGACCACCTCTGAAGGGGTCCGCCGCCAGCTGGCCATCTCCTGGGGCGTCCAGCCCTACCTCTACGGCTCGGTGGACTCCACCGACCGTCTGTTCTCTCTGTGCGTCCAGACCGCCCTGCGGGAGGGTGCTGTTCAGAAAGGGGAGACCGTGGTTATCACCGCCGGCGTGCCCATGAACGAGCGGGGCACGACTAACCTCATCAAGGCCCAGGTGGTCTGATCCGCAGCTTCCCCCGGCCGATCAAAAGAAAAAGCGCCCCCGGCGGGATCTCCCGCCGGGGGCGTACTGTTCTCTCTTATTTTCTCCCGCCCCGGCGGCTGCTCCGCCGGTCGTTCATCTTCAGCTCGGAGAGCTTGCTGTCAGAGGTCTGCATGAACTGTTTGAGCTTGTCCTCAAAGGTCTGGGGCTCCGCCGGCCTGCGCTGGCCGGTAAAACCTGCCGACCTGCCGCCGCTGCGGCGCTGTCCGCCCGCGGGACGGGGAGGGGGCTCCTGGGCCTTCTTAATGGACAGATTGATCCGGCCGTTTTCATCAATGTTGATGACCTTGACCTTGACCTCCTGCCCCTCGTGTAAGTAATCCTTTACGTCGCTGACGTAGGTATAGGCGATCTCGGAAATGTGGACCAGTCCGGACTTTCCCTCCGGCAGGGAAACAAACGCGCCAAATTTTGTAATCCCGGTGACCTTTCCCTCCAAAACAGAACCAACACCAAACTCCATACTGACAGACATGTCCTCCTTCAAGATTTTCCCCCGCTCCCGCACACACAGGAAGCTCAATCGGTGAAAATGATGACCTTCTCACCGGGGGCGGCCAGGCCCAGCTTATCGCGGGCGATGTCTGCCTGCCGCTCGGGGTCGTCGCTGTTTTCCACGGCGTCCTGCAGATCGGCGTTGCGCTGAGTCTGCTCGGCCACCTGGGCCTTCAGCTCCTCCCGCTCGTTCCGGGCCTCCGTCAGACACCCCTGCATCCGCAGGAGTCCCACGGATGCGGCGATGAGCAGAGCCAGTACGACGATCTTGGTGAGAAACCCCGCTTTTTTGAGCTTCATACCGGCCCGCGCCTCCCTTATCCCCGTGTCCCCGTTGAGTCATTGACTCCATTTCACCTATGGTGGATTTTATTTTATACCATTTCCAGGCATAATGGAAGTCTTTTTTCACGTGCCGGTAAATTTTTTTGCTCAAAATGATTCCTTTTCGCAGAGGGAGAAGGCACAGCCCGAGGAAAAAGCGCAGCCCATCGGCCAGGGCATACCCCAGCTTCAGCACCAGGGCGCTGAACAGGAGAAAGTAAACTATGCTCCCCAGCGCCACCCCCAGCATCAGATAGATGCGGACCTCTCCATCCCCGGCGGTCACCGAATAGAGGAAAAGGGCGGCGGTGGCCGCCAGCCAGAACAGGAGATCCAGAACGGCTCCCAGCCATTTCCACCGAAGCCGCACCCGCAGGATCCGGAACAGGTCGTAGAGGAGACCCAGTCCGCCGCCCAGGGCGGCCGCCCCCAGAAAGGCCGCGGCCTGCGCGGTGTTGGAGACTTCCATTCAGCGCAGCAGCCGGGCAAAGAAGCCGCCTTTTTCCCGGCTCTCCTCGTATGTCAGGGACTCCACTGTCCCCTCCACCTTCAGGTCTCCCCCATCCAGACTCAGTTTCTCGATGTGCAGGCCCTCTCCCCGGACCACCAGAGTCCCCTGGGCAGTATCCATGACAATGGTGTTTTCATCAAAGCTCTCCACCTCTTCCACCCCGGATACGGTGAGCTGTTCCCGCTCCTCCAGGATCAGGCGGTGGCCGCCCTCCGGCCGCAGTTCCTCATAGGGCATGGTATCCCTCCTTGCGTTTGATACCACACTATATGGGACAACAGGGCCGGTTATGCCCGTCTCACCGCCCGGCAGAGGGCGGGAGCCAGCACCGCGGTCACGGCGATCTTCAGGCAGTCCCCCGGCAGGTAGATCAGCATGCCCCCCCGGACGATATCCCACAGGCTCATCCCCTTCCCCAGATAGAGATTGAGAATGACTCCCATGTAAGGCAGTCCTACCAGATAGAGCACCGCCAGTCCCGCCAGACAGGCGGGGATCACCCGCCTGGGCTCCCCCTTCTCCCCCGCCAGGGCGCCGATGACGGCGGCGGCGGGAATCAGCCCCAGCAGGAAGCCAAAGCTGGGCTGAAACACATATCCCAGCCCGCCCCCCTGGGTAAAGACAGGTATCCCCACCAGTCCCAGGACCACATATACCGCCTGAGAGGCTGCTCCCCACTTGGCCCCCAGCACCACTCCGGCCATCGCGGTGAACAGGAACTGGAGGGTGAGGGACACCTCCCCCAGCGGCAGTTTCAGAAAGGCTCCCACCGCCGTCAGGGCGGCAAACAGCCCGGCCAGGGCCAGGTATTTGGTTTGATTTCTCATATGTAAACCTCTTTTCGTTTTTGGTTTACGGGTAGGATAGCACAGTCCCGGCCATTTGTAAACCTTTTTCTTTCTCCGGTTGACAAAATTGGCTGGGCCGGGTAAACTGCTGTCAGCGGCCATCACACATGGAACGGAGACTGTTCCGGAAGGAGGCAGCGTCCATGCTGCAGGATGAAGTATTGCACCTTTTAAAAAACGCGCCGGAGCCTCTCTCCGGCGAGTCCATGAGCCGGGCCCTGGGCGTCAGCCGGGCGGAGGTGTGGAAGGCGGTCACCGCCCTTCGGGAGAAGGGCTACACGGTGGAGGCCCTCCCCGCCAGAGGCTACCGGCTGGCCGCCTCCCCCGATATTCTCTCCCCCGGGGAGCTGGCGGACCCGGGACGCCGGGTGGGCCGGGAAGTGATCTGCCTGGACCGTGTGGATTCCACCAACGACGAGTGCAAGCGCCGGGCCATGGCCGGGGCCCCTGACGGCCTTGTGATCACCGCCGGGGAGCAGACCAGAGGCAAAGGCCGCCGGGGCCGTTCCTTTCAGTCCCCGGCCGGTCAGGGGCTCTATCTCTCCGCCCTCCTGCGGCCCCAGGTACCTCTGGCCCAGGTCAGCCAGCTCACCGCCTGGTCCGCCGTGGCGGTCTGCCGGGCAGTGGAGGCGGCCTCCGGCCTGACGCCGGGGATCAAATGGACCAACGACGTGATCCTGGGGGGCAGAAAACTGTGCGGCATCCTCACCGAGCTGGGGCTGGAGGGAGAGACCGGATCTCTGGATTACGTAGTGGTGGGCATAGGAGTCAACATGGATCAGTGTGAGGCCGACTTCGGCCCCGAGCTCTCCCCCATCGCCACCTCTTTGGCCCTGGAGGGGGCCCCGGTCCGCCGGGCCGACCTGGCCCGGGCCATTCTGGGGGAGCTGGACCGGATGTACCGGGCTTTTCCCGATGGGCGGGAAGATTATCTGGCGGAATACCGGCGGCGGTGCCTCACCGTGGGCCGGGAGGTCCGGCTGATCCGCCCCCGCGGAGAGACGGAAGCCTTCGCCCTGGGCGTGGATGACGACTTTGCCCTCCGGGTGCGTCTGTCTGACGGCGGCGAAGCCCGGGTGGAGGCGGGAGAGGTGTCCGTCCGGGGACTTCTGGGCTACGTGTAAGCGCCTCTCCCACCCATCGCGGCTCTTGGTTGTGTATCCGCCCTAGCCGTGTTATACTGCGGAAAAGAATTCATTTTCGGCCGGCACCGCACAGTTCGGCGAGAGATGCCGCCTTCGGAAAAAGATGTTTTTTGCAGAAACACTCAGCTCGTTCCAAGAAAAAACCGTGTTTCCGGCTCAAAAGATCCGCCGAAGGCCCAGATCCGATTGTGCGGCGCCGCCTGAAATCAAAGGAGGTTCTTTTATGTCAGCTCAGAAATGGACAGCCGCTCTTTTCAGCCCCACGGGCGGCACCGCCAAGGTAGCCCGGGCCATCCTGGCGGGCGCCGGGCAGGCGGGCCGGGAGATCGATCTCTCCCTCCCGGTGCCCGCGGAGACGATCCCGCCGGAGGAGACGCTGCTGGCCGCCGCGCCGGTGTTCGGCGGTCATGTGCCCGGTGCGGCTCTGGAGCGTCTGGCCGCTCTGAAGGGGCAGGGCGGTCCCGCCGTGGCCGTGGTGGTCTACGGCAACCGCGCCTATGAGGACGCCCTGGCCGAGTGGAAGGCCGCTCTGGAACGGGCCGGTTTCCGTGTCGCCGCCGCCGGCGCTTTTGTGGCGGAGCACTCCATCGCCCGCTCCATCGCCGCCGGGCGGCCCGACGGCGCCGATGTGGAGCAGGCCGGGGCCTTCGGCCGGGCGGCGGCGGAAAAG
>JAQXNP010000101.1 GCA_029098065.1 Clostridiales bacterium
TCACCCACGAGATGGCGGTCGTGAAGGACATCTGCCACCGGGTGGCGGTGATGGACGCCGGACAGGTGGTGGAACAGGGGGATGTGTATTCCATCTTCTCCAATCCCCAGCAGCCTGTGACCCGCTCGTTTATCGCCACTACCTCCAATCTGAGCAAGGTGGAGGAGCTCATTGCCTCGAACGACCCGCTGGTGGCGCTGAAGCCCGGCCAGCTCATCGTCCGGTTCAATTACGCCCGGCAGAATGTGTCCGAGGCCACCATCTCTGAAATTTCCCGCCGGTTCGGAGTGGACGTGAGCATCATTTACAGCAATATTGAGATCCTGGAAGGCGCCCCTCTGGGCGGCCTGGTCGCCATCCTCAGCGGAGGACAGGTTCAGGATGCTCTGGATTATCTCGACAAGGAAAATGTCCGGGTGGAGGTGCTGAAGCGTGGCTGATTTTCTCTATTCCATCATTCCAAATGTGATGGATAAGCCCGACCTGCTCTGGAAGGCTTTTATCCAGACCCTCCAGATGGTGGGAATCGCCGGGTGCATCTCTCTGGTCATCGGTATCCCCCTGGGGGTGCTCCTCTTTACCACCAAGACGGGAGGCGTCCTCCAGAGCCGCCCCGTCCATCTCATCCTCAGCAAGTTCTGCGATATCTTCCGCTCCATCCCCTTTATCCTGCTGGCGGTGCTTCTGCTGGGGCTGAGCCGGCTCATCATGGGGACCGCCATCGGCGTCAAAGGCGCTATCATCCCTCTGCTCTTCGGTACCATCCCCTATCTGGCCCGCCAGGTGGAGGGCGCGCTGGCTGAGGTGCCGGACGGTCTCATTGAAGCGGCCCAGGCCATGGGCTGCTCCCCCTGGGAGATCGTCTACCGGGTGTATCTGAAGGAGAGCATCCCCGGCATCGCCCGGGGCGTGACCATCACCCTCATCTCTCTGGTGAACTTCACCGCCATTGCCGGTACCATCGGCGCCGGCGGTCTGGGCAACTTCGCCATTATGTACGGCCACGGCAAAAATCAGCCCGACATCAGCGTGGTGGTCATCCTCATCATCGTGGTCCTGGTGAGCATTATTCAGGCTATCGGCTCCACCGTCGCCAGAAAAACCACCCACTGACTTCCTTTTAATATCAAAGGGAGCAAAAAATATTTTTACTTTTTCACTTCAGTAAAAGGATATGTTTAAGGAGGAAACAAACATGAATAAGAAGAACATCCTGACCCTGGGGCTTACCGCCGCCCTGACCCTGTCTCTGGCCGCCTGCGGCGGAGACTCCGCCCAGTCCGCCGCTCCTTCTGACGCCGCCGAGTCCGCCGCCGTGGAGTCCGCCGCTCCCGCCGAGCCCACTGTGGTCACCGTGGGCGTGGTCGGCGCCAACAACGGCCAGTGGGACACCGTCAACGAGCTGCTGGCCGATGACAACATCAAGGTGGAGCTGGTGGAGTTCTCCGAGTACAAGCTGCCCAACGAGGCCCTCAATGCCGGCGAGATCGACATGAACGCCTTCCAGCACAAGGCCTACTTCAACAATGAGTGCGAGAGCTACGGCTATGACCTGTCCATCCTGGGCGATACCATCATCGCCCCCCTGTCCCTCTATTCTGACAAAATCTCCTCTGTGGACGAGCTGAAGGAGGGCGACAAGATCGCCGTGCCCAGTGATCCCACCAACGAGGGCCGCTGTTTCAAGATTCTGGAGTCCGCCGGTGTCCTGGAAGTGGACCCCGCCGCCGGCTACGTCCCCGAGCTGAAGGACATCACCTCCAACCCCCTGAATCTGGAGTTCGTGGAGGTGGAGGCCGCCAATACCGCCTCCCTGCTGCCTGATGTGGCCGCCGCCTTCGTCAACGGTGCCCACGCCGTGGACAACGGCCTGAACCTGGATGACGCCATCTACACCGAGCAGGTGGAGCCGGGCAGCGACAACCCCTACATCAACATCCTGGCCGTCCGCACCGCTGACCTGGAAAACGAGACCTACCAGAAGGTCCTGGAGGCCTATCAGTCCGCTGAGACCGCTCAGGCTATTCTGGATCTCTTCAAGGGCACCTACATTCCCGCTTTCGAGTATTAATTTGTTCCAGGTCTCATCTGAGAGGCGGGCCGGACTGGCCCGCCTCTTCCCACAGAGTAAAGGAGGTCATCATCATGGGATTTTGGGAAGAGGCCCAGGCGCTGTCCCCTTACCTCACAGCGCTGCGGCGGGAATTCCATATCCACCCCTGTGTCAGCCGGGATGAGTTCTGGACCGCCCAGCGTATTGAGGAGGAGTTGGATGCCATCGGCATCACCGGCCACAGAAGAGTGGACGGCTCCGGCGTTTACGCCGTGTTCCGGGGGGAGCAGGATGGAGAACGGGTCATCACCCTCCGGGCGGATATAGACGCACTCCACATTCAGGAGGTCAACACCGCCCTCCCCTATTGCTCCCGGCAGCCGGGGGCCATGCACGCCTGCGGCCACGATGCCCATATCACCGCTCTTCTGGGGGGCGCCAGGCTCCTCTACGCCCACAGGGCCGACTTCGGCGGAGAGGTCCGTCTCTTCTTCCAGCACGCCGAGGAGATCGGCTACGGCGGACGGGTTTTTGTAAAGGAGGGCCTTCTGGACGGCTCGGGCCGGGTCTTCGGCCTCCACATGGCTCCCGACCTCCGGGTGGGCACGGTGGGCGTCAAGCCGGGCCCCAACAACGCCTCGGTGGATCATTTCACCATCTCGGTTCAGGGTAAGGCCGCCCACGTCTCCACCCCTCATCTGGGTGTGGACGCCCTTTATATCGCCAGTCAGATCGTGGTGGCGCTCCAGGCTCTGATCACCCGCCGCACCTCTCCGGTGGATCCCCTGCTGATCGGAGTGGGAAAGCTCCACGCCGGCACCGCCTACAACATCGTGGCTGAGTCCGCCCAGCTGGAAGGCACCATCCGGGCCTTCTCGCCGGAGACCCGGGCGCAGGCCAGAGACCAACTGGACGCGCTGTGCAAAGAGACCGCCAGACTCTACGGCGGAACGGCGGAGGTCGCGTGGGAAGACTTCGCCTCCCCGCTCATTAACCCCCCCGACATCTGCAGGGAGGTCTCCGGCGTGGTCACCGCCCTCTTCGGAGAGGACGCCCTGGTCACCGACCGGGCCCTGTCCCTGGGCGGAGATGACTTCGCCGAGTATCAGGCCAGAGTCCCCGGAGTTTACGCCTATATCGGCAGCTCCAATCCCGGCAAGCCGGATACCATGCGGGCCCTCCACAATGACCGCTTCGATCTGGATGAGGACTGTCTGCCCGTGGCGGCCGCACTCCACGCCCAGTACGCGGCGGATTATCTCACCGGCAAAATCGGATAACCGGCCCGACTCAATATCAGAAGTGCAAAAAGAAGCGGTGTGAGCTGTTCACACCGCTTCTTTTATCGGAGCAGACTTCTGATTTTGTCCTGTGCGGAGCATCAGGCCTTCCGGAGCGGGATCCGGGTGTAGTAGTTCTCCTGGTCGGCGTGGTGGAGATACGCGCCGTTCTTCCGCTGGACTGCCAGAGAGGCGGCGTTCTCTCTGCGGACCGACAGCCAGAGCTCCTCCTCTCGAACCACCGCTCCGGCCAATTCCACCAGCAGGCCCAGTCCCCGGGTGGCATAGCCTTTTCCCCGGTATTCCGGCGCGATGGAATAGCCGATATGGCCCGCGCCCTCCCGCAGTGTCTGGTTGAGGGTGTGCCGCAGCCGGAACAGGCCCACCAGCCGGTCATCCTCCCACAGAAAATAGCTGGTGGCAGGGACAAATCCGGGGGGCAGCCCGATCCCCCGGTCCTGATTCATCATCTCGGGCAGAGCGGTGCGCAGGAATTCCTCCCTGGAGAGTCCCCGGTACTCATTGGTAAAGCCGTTCTCCTCAGCGGGGAGTTCCGAGAAAAACCGGTATGCCGCCTCTCCGTCCTCCGCTCCCGCCTTTTTTAAGTACAGCATCGCCGCCGGGTCAGAACCGGCCCCGGTGGATCCGCTGGACATCCAGCTCCTCCAGCCGGTGGGGCGCCTTTTCCTGGCCCGCCAGGCCCAGAGACAGGATGGCCAGCACGCTGTAACGCTCCGGGATGCCCAGAAGGCTCTTCACAAATTCGTCGGAAGTGACCCCCTCCGCCCGGGCGGTGCGGTTCCTGCACTGCACCCAGCAGTTTGCCACCCCCAGGTCGGCGGCCCGGAGCTGCATGTAGGCCATGGACAGCGAACAGTCCTCCACCCAGGTGTCCGACTTCTCCCGGTCCCCGGCCACCACGACAGCCCGGGAGGCCTGTTCCAGCATCCCGGCCCCGGACGCTCTGGCCTCCGCCAGCCGATGGACCACGGCCGGGTCCTCCACCGCGATCAGCACCACGGGACGCAGGTCGTGGCCGCTGGGCGAAAGCAGCCCGGCCTCCAGGATCTGATCCAGCGCCTCCCCCGGCACGTCCTCCTCCCGGTAGGTCCGAATGCTCCTGCGCCGGAGCATGGTCTCCAATAATTCCACTTTCCTCACCTCGTTTGCGTATTTCTTTTTCATCCTATCACACCGGCGTTTCCTTGGCAATCCCTCCCCGGAAAACGGACCGCCGTCTGTAAAAGGAACCCTTTCCCGCCGCTGCTCATTGCTTTTTCCTCCAAAGCGGTGTAAAATAACTTGATTGACCCCTGTTTTTATTTTGATTTCAGAAAGGAATGTTTTTATGAGCTATCCCTTCTCCTATTATCAGGAAAGCGCTGACCTCCTCCGGTCCAAAATCGGCTCCTTCCAGCCCGAAGTGGCCATGGTGCTGGGCTCCGGCCTGGGCTTTCTGGGCGATGTGGTAAAAGACGCCGTGACCGTACCCTACGGGGAGATCCCCCATTTCCAGGTCTCCACCGCCCCCGGCCACAAGGGACAGCTGGTCTTCGGCACTCTGGCGGGCAAGAAGGTGGCCGTCATGCAGGGCCGGATGCACCACTATGAGGGCTACTCCTACGAGGATGTGTCCTACGCCGTCCGGGTGCTGAAGCTGCTGGGCTGCGACAAGCTCATTGTCACCAACGCCGCCGGGTGCGTCAACACCGCCTGGAAGGCGGGAGATCTGATGCTCATCACCGATCAGATCAAACTCTTCCTGGAGTCCCCCCTCCGGGGCGAAAATCTGCCCGAGTTCGGCCCCCGGTTCCCCGACATGTCCCACGTCTACACCCCCGCTTTTCAGGAGATCGCCCGGACCAGCGCCAAAGAACTGGGCATCGACCTGAAGGAGGGCGTCTACTGCTACTTCCCCGGTCCCCAGTATGAGACCCCCGCCGAGGTCCGGGCCGCCCGGATCCTGGGCGGCGACGCCTGCGGCATGTCCACCGCGCCGGAGGTCATCGCCGCCGCCCATGCCGGGATGCAGATCCTGGGCTTCACCCTTCTGACCAACATGGCCGCCGGCATCCTGGACCAGCCCCTCAGCGAGCAGGAGGTGCTGGACGCCGCCGAGGCCTGCAAGGACAAATTCTCCAAGCTGGTGCTCTCCTGCCTGGAGAAAATGTGAATCACACCCCCATGATCACGATCCTGAACCGTGCCGAGCTTCTCCTCACCCGGGATGTCTCCCGGCAGTCCCGGGTGAGGACTGCCCTGGCCGCGGCCGGAATCAATTACACCGTGAAATACGATGACGCCGGTATGCGCAATTCCTGGGACCGGGCCCGGACCGGCTCTCTGGGACAGCCCGTCCGTCCCGAGTACCGGATCTATGTCCATCGGAAGGATCTGGATCTGGCCCGGCACATTCTCTCTGGCCTGCGGGACTGAGCACCCGCCGCGGAAAGGAACATCATATGGCTATTCTCTTCAAAAACGTCACCGCCGTTCTGATGGACGGCTCCCACACCGTCCTCCCGAACGCCTTTGTGGCGGTGGAGGGCACCGGGATTACCTCCGTGGGCACCTCCCGCCCCTCGGGAGACTTTACCCGGGAGATCGACGGCAGGGGCGGCATCCTCATGCCCGGCCTCATCAACTGCCACACCCACGTGCCCATGACCGCCATGCGGGGCTACGGCGACGGCCACGACCTTCAGGACTGGCTGAACAACTTCATCTTCCCTGTGGAGGCCAGATGGGATGACCGGGCGATCCGGGCCTGCGCCGATCTGGGCCTCATGGAGATGATCGCCTCCGGCACCACCTGCATCGCCGACATGTACATGCACACCCAGACCGTGGCCCAGGCTGTGGCCGATGCCGGGCTCTCCGCCAACCTCTCCTGCGGCGGGGTTTTCTTCGGCGAGGACTTCTCCCCCGCCGCCTGCCCCGACTGCCGCAGTCAGGAGGAGCTCTTCCAGACCTGGCACAACCACGACGGCGGCCGCATCCGGGTGGACGCCTCCCTCCACGCCGAGTACACCTCCAAACCCGGACTCTGGGAGTGGACCGCCGACTTTGCCAAAAGCAGAGGACTGGGAATGCATGTCCACATCTCCGAGACCCGGCGGGAGCACGAGGAGTGCAAAAGCCGCTGGGGGGCCTCTCCCATCCGGACGCTGGCCAAATACGGGGTCTTTGACGTGCGCGCCATCGCCGCCCACTGTGTCTGGACCGAGCCTGAGGACTGGGCCGTCATGGCGGAGAAGGGGATCACCGCCGTCCACAACCCGGTGTCCAATCTGAAGCTGGGCTCCGGTGTGGCTCCCGTCCCCGATCTGATGAAGGCCGGGGTCAACGTGGCCCTGGGCACCGACGGGGTCTCCTCCAACAACACCACCGATCTGTTTGAGGATATGAAGCTGGCCGCCATCCTGCAAAACGGCGTGCGCCATGATCCCATGGCCCTCACCGCCTGGGACGCGCTGGAGATGGCCACAGCAAACGGCGCCCGGGCCCTGGGCCGGAACACCGGCACCATCGCCGCCGGAAAGGACGCCGACCTCGTTCTTCTGGATCCGGCAGCTCCCAACCTCGTTCCCTGCCATGACGCGGCCAACAACATCGCCTACGCCGCCCACGGTTCCAACGTGATACTGAATATGTGCCGGGGCAGGGTCATATATGAAAACGGGACGTTCCTCACAATTGACGCGGAAAAAACCCGCCGGGAAGTCGAGGACTACGCCGTGCCCATGCTCTTCAGAAAGGGTCAATAATCCCGGAAAGGCTGTGTATTTCTTTGGCTGGCACTCAAAAAAAACGCTCATTTTACGGCGCGGCCGCCATCCTGACGGTGGGGACCATCATTGTCAAGATCATCGGCGCCCTCTACAAGATCCCCCTCACCGCCCTGCTGCCCGACGAGGCCTACGGTGACTTCAACGGGGCCTACAACATCTACACCTTTTTCCTTACCATCTCCACCGCGGGACTTCCGGTCGCCCTGTCCAAGACGGTGTCGGAAACCAATACCCTGGGCCGGTACAATCAGAAGGAGCGGGTATTCCGGGTAGCCTTCCGGGCCTTCCTCTTCATGGGGATCTTCAGCTTTTTGTGCATGTCGCTGTTCAGCCAGCAGGTGGCCTCCTACGGGCTGAAAAACGACAAGGCGGTCTACGCTGTTCAGGCCCTCTCTCTGGCAGTGCTGTGCACCTGCTGCTGCTCGGCCTTCCGGGGATACGCCCAGGGGCACATGAATATGGTACCTACCGCCGTTTCCCAGATCATCGAGGCGCTGAGCAAACTTTTCCTGGGGCTGGCACTGGCACTGGCCATCCTCCACTCCTCCATCCAGCCGGACGATCTCCGGGAGCGGCTCTCCGCCGTGGGCGCTTTGGCCGGTGTGTCCATCGGAAGCGTTCTGTCCGTGCTCTACCTGGCGCGGAACCACTTCCGGACCAAACGCCAGGAGCGTGTTCGCTCTGACGATGTCCCCGACCCTGACCGGGATATTCTCTCCCGGCTGCTGAAACTGGCGATCCCCATCACCCTCAGTTCCTGCACCCTGTCCATCGTCAACCTGATCGACACCAACCTGGTCAGCGGCCAGCTCCAGAGCGTTTTCACCGCCATCCAGGGCGGTCTCACAGGTGTGGAAAACAGTGTGATGAACATCTTCCCCAAAGCGGTGGAGATCTTCCAGAAAAACGTGGCCCTGGCCGCCGATCCCACCCTCGGCGTTGACCCAGTTCTGGACTCCGCCCGGGGACTCTACGGTATTTACAGCAAGACCATGTCCATCTACAATCTGCCCTTCAACCTGATGGTCCCCCTCACCGCCTGCATCATCCCCGGCGTGTCCGCCTGCATCGCCCGGAAGGACCGTCTGGGGGCCAAGAAGGTCACAGAGTCGGCTATGCGCATCTCGGCCATGATCGCCCTTCCCTGCGGCTTTGGTCTTCTGGCTCTGGGCGGGCCCATCATGAATCTGCTCACTCTGGGCAAGACGGACGTGGAAATCGCCGGTCCCCTGCTCTCCATCCTGGGGATCGCCTCCATCTTCGTATGCATCCAGGTCGTGGCCGCCTCCATCCTCCAGGCCAACAACATTGTCAATCTGCCTATCCTCACCATGATCATCGGCGGTGTGGCCAAGATCCTGGTCAGCTATAACCTGGTGGGCAATCCCAGAATCATGATTTTCGGCGCTCCGGTGGGCACGCTCACCTGTTTCACGCTGGTCTCCGTCCTCAATCTGGCCATTATCAAACGCGTTGTCCCCCATCCCCCCAGCTATATCAAGGTATTTCTCAAGCCTTTGATCGCCTCCGCGGTCATGGGAGCGGCAGTCTGGGCCAGCCACGGACTGCTCTCCCGGTTCCTGTCGGGCAGCTTTGTCCGGGAGGCCGTCGCCACGCTGGGCGCCATTCTGGTGGGCGTTGTGGTTTACGTACTTCTGATCCTGGCGCTGAAGGCCATTTCTTCCGATGACCTGGCGCTCATGCCGAAGGGTGAAAAGATCGCAAAAATTCTCCATATCCAGTGACATTTTGGGGAAACCCCCTTGCAGGGAGAGATAAAATATGATAGATTTTGAGAAGAAAGATTCCTACACGGTTGAGGATCTCCGGCATATCGTCTCCATCCTCCGGGCGCCCGGAGGATGTCCCTGGGACGGAGAGCAGACCCATGAGAGCCTCCGCCGGGGCATGATGGAGGAGAGCTACGAGGTCGTGGAGGCCATCGACCAAAAGAGTCCCGAGCATCTGAAGGAGGAACTGGGAGACGTACTTCTCCAGGTGGTGTTCCACGCGGACATCGAGCAGGATGCCGGGCGGTTCACTCTGGACGATGTGGCGGACGGCATCTGCAAAAAGCTCATCTTCCGCCATCCCCACGTCTTCGGGGACGTATCCGTGTCAGGCTCTGAAGAGGTCCTGGTAAACTGGGAGGAGCTCAAGCGGGAGGAAAAGGGACAGGAGAGCTACACCGACACCCTCACCGCCGTGGCCCGTTCTCTCCCCGCTCTGTGGCGGGCGGAGAAGGTGCAGAAAAAGGCGAAAAAGGCCGGCTTCGACTGGTCCGACGTTTCCGGCGCGATGGACAAGCTCTCCGAGGAACTGGACGAACTGAAGGAGGCTGTCGCCGGCGGCTCCAATGTGTCCGAAGAGCTGGGAGATCTCCTCTTCGCCGCGGTGAACGTCTCCCGTTTTATAGACGCCGACCCGGAGGAAGTTCTCACCGCCGCCACGGATAAATTTATCTCCCGTTTCGCCCAGGTGGAACAGTTCGCCCGGAAAGCTGGGCATGATATGAAAGAGCTTTCCGCCGCTCAGTTGGATGAGCTGTGGGAACAAGCGAAACGAACTTAATGGCTGATTGGCCTTAAGGATATCTGGCGGGTCACCGCCGAAAAATTAGGAGGAACCACCATGAATAAAGCTGAACTCATCAACGCCGCCGCGGAAAAGGCGGGTCTGTCCAAGAAGGATACCGAAGCTGCCATCAACGCCGCCATCGACGCCATTGCCGAGTGCCTGGCCTCCGGTGACAAGGTGCAGCTGGTCGGCTTTGGCGCCTTTGAAGTGAAGTGCCGCGCCGCCCGCATCGGCCGCAACCCCAAGACCAAGGAAGAGATTGAGATCCCCGCCTCCAAGGTTCCTGTTTTCAAGCCCGGCAAGGCTCTGAAGGACGCCGTCGCGAAATAAAAATCCTGCGTTTGGACGCAGGCAGGGCCCCGGGGTCACCCGGGGCCCTTTTGTCCCTCCTCTTGATCTGTCCGGAGGGCAAAGGCGCCTGTTTTCCCGCCCCAAAGATGATATCATTGGGGTGTCGCTCCAGGAACCTTTCCCCCAATGTTTCAAATCCATACCCGGAAAATGAAAGGTGGCATTCCCCATGACTCTTCTGGAAACGCAGGGCCTGGCCGCCAAGCACGCCGAGCGGCGGCTGGCCAGGGCATCCATGTCTGAAAAAAACCGCGCACTCACCGCGATCGCCGACTCCCTCATCGCCCGGCAGGGGGAGTGGCTGGAAGCCAACGCCCAGGACCTGGCCGCCGCCAGGGACAGCGGGATGCGTCCCGCCATGCTGGACCGCCTGGCCCTGGATGAAACCCGCATCGCCGGCATCGCGGAAGGGGTGCGGCAGGTGGCCGCTCTTCCCGATCCGGTGGGACAGGTCGTCAAGGCCATGGTGCGGCCCAACGGCCTGCGCATTGAGCAGCGCCGGGTCCCCCTGGGCGTGGTGGGCATTATTTACGAGGCCCGTCCCAACGTCACCGTGGACGCCGCCGCCCTCTGTCTCAAGGCAGGCAACGCCGTCCTCCTCCGGGGCGGAAAAGAAGCTTTCCGTTCCAATAAGGCGGTGATTGCCATTCTGCGGGACGCGTTGGAGGGAGTCGGCCTGCCCCGGGACTGCGTGGCCCTGGTGGAGGACACCACCCGGGAAAGCGCCCAGGCCATGATGAATCTGACGGAGTATCTGGATGTTCTCATCCCCCGTGGAGGCGCGGGACTCATCCGCTCGGTGGCTGCCAACGCCAGAGTCCCCGTCATCCGTACCGGGGAAGGTGTCTGCCACATCTATGTCCACGCAGACGCCGATCTGGACATGGCCGCCCGGATCCTCTACAACGCCAAATGCTCCCGTCCCTCCGTGTGCAACGCCGCCGAGTGCGTCCTCATTGACCGGGCGGTGGCGGAGGATTTCCTCCCCATGGCCTGGGCATACCTGAAAAACAAGTCGGTGACCATCCACGGCGATGCGGAAACCCAGGGCATTTTGGGCAGTGGAGTGATCCCCGCCACAGCGGAGGACTGGGACACCGAATACGGCGACTACCAGCTGGCCGCCCGGGTGGTTTCCGGCTTTGACGAGGCGGTGGACTTCATCACGGCTCACTCCACCGGCCACTCCGAGGCAATCATCACCGAAAACTACACCGCCGCCCAGCGGTTCCTGGACGAGGTGGACGCCGCAGCGGTGTACGTAAACGCCTCCACCCGCTTTACCGACGGCTTTGAGTTCGGCCTGGGGGCGGAGATCGGCATCTCCACCCAGAAGCTCCACGCCCGCGGTCCCATGGGTCTGGAGGAACTGACCTCTACCAAATACGTGGTCTATGGCAGCGGACAGATTCGGGAGTGACCTCCCCCCTTCCGTCCCGGAAACAAAAAAGCAGGACCGCTCCCTCGGGGGAGCGGTCCTGCTCGTTTTTTCAAACAGCTTTTTATTTCGTCAGCGCATCCCGCACGGCGCTGACCTGCTCCGCAGTCAGGCCCACGGTGCCGGTCAGGTAGGTCTCGGCGGCCTTTTGGAGATCCGCCTTGTTCAGCGCTTCTTCGCTGTCCACCCCGGAGATGGCGCACAGAGACTTGATGATATTGCTCTGAGCGATGCGGGTCCAGCGGTCGGAGTGATTCTCCACGTGGTAATAGTTCTCATAGGAGCGCATGTAGTCCTCCACGATCTCGTCCAGGCCGGCGCCGCACAGGGCCTCCAGCAGGGCGGAGACGAAGCCGGCCCGGTCCTTGCCCTCATTGCAGTGGACCAGATAGGGGCCCTCGTGCTCAGAGAGATAGACAAGGCCCTCCTTCAGCTTGGCGTTGAAGTCCTCGGCGGCAAAGTCCACCCCCATGTTCAGAGGGATGACGCTGAGGGTGGAATAATAGCTCTCAGCATAGCCCTCATAGCCCTTCATGGTCTCCTCATCGTCCGCCAGGTTGAGGACGGTCTTGATCCCGGCCTCTTTGGCCAGGGCGTCGGCGTAGGTGTTCCGGCCCAGCTCGGGATTCACCGGGCTGGAGGAGCGGTACAGCCGGTCCTCGGCAATATCACCCACGGTGACGGCGCGGAAGTTGGCAAAGACAGCGTCGCTGTCATAGTCCTCCCGGACATTGGTGCGCAGGGCGTCGATGTTTCGGATGGTGTACTCCTCCAGATAGCCCGCCTTCTCCGCCATGAGGAAGCTGACGGCGGTGCCTTCGGGGGCGTTATAAGTGGAGGAGAAATTGCCCATGTTGATGGCCACGGTCACATTACCCGCGCTGTCGGGCAGTACGATGACATTGCCGTTGTCCACATTGGAGTAGCCGGTGCCGTAGGGGGCCTCCACCGTGACACCGGCCACGGTGACCGCCAGAATATCGCCCACCTCGTAGCCCATGGCCGCCAGATCGTCCGCCGTCACACTGGTGGTCACATTGCCGTACTTGCTCACGGAGGTGACGGTGCCGGAGACAGGCAGCGCATGGCTCAGGTCATAGGTGGTGGGGAACACGGCGCCGTTGACCACCCACACATCGGACAGGTCGGGCTGGCCATCCTCCCCCGCCGGGCAAACCAGATAGTCGCCGTCGCCGTGGGGAGCGTTGGGCAGGTTGGTGTGAAGCACGTCGCCCCAGGCGGTGTTCACCGTGACAGAGACGTCCGTGGGGACGTGAAGGGCGAAGTTGGTCTCAGGGGCGGCCTTGGTGGTCAGGTCGATGAAGGTGTCCTTCACCGCGAAGTCCTCGGCGGTCACGGGGGTGCCGTCGGCCTTAGTGTAGGTCTTCATGACCTTCTCCAGCTTAGACACCCACTGCTCGCCCACAGTGCCCTTCAGCACCACGCTGACGCCGTCATCGGCGGCCGTGTAGTCGGTGACCTCCAGCTCGTTGTGGAAGGAGGTCTCCTTGGAGACCATCATGCCCTGGATGGTGTAGCTGGTTTTGCCGGTGAGAAACCACTCGTCGCCGTGCCGGGCCAGATAGTCGGCCAGGGAAACGGACTCGGGTGCCAGGAAGATCTCCCGCAGGAACTGGATCCCGGCCTCAATGGTCTTGTCCATGGTGCCGTGATCCGCTTCGGCAAAGATATTGTAAGTGTGGTCGGCGCCCTCGATAATGCACAGTCTGCCATTCTTGGCCGTTTTCACAATCGCTTCGGCGTTGGACATGGGAACGGTGGTGTCCAGGTCGCCGTTGATGGCCAGCACAGGAACCGTCAGCCTGGCTGTCTCGGCCAGCACATCGGTGGCGGCCACTTCCCGGAACCAGCGCTCACCCACGTGGAGGGAATCCCGCCAGTCAAAGGTCATCTCAAAATAGCCGTTGGTTTTGGCTTCCTGATAGGCCTGGGCAAAGGTCTTTCCGCCGAAGAGCTCGGTGCCGTCATCCAGCTCCAGCGCGCCGGACCAGGTGATCACCGCCTGGAAGGTCTCGGGATAGGCCGCGGCGGCCAGAAGGGCGTTGGTGCCGCCCTGGCTCCAGCCCATGACGGCGATCTTGCCGCCGTCCACCGCAGCCAGGGAGGCCGCATAGTCGGCAGCGGCCTTGGCATCGATATTGGCGGAGGTATAGCAATAGTCGGTGTAATCCGCAGTGGAATCGCCATTGCCCATAAAGTCGATACGGATGGAGGCGATACCGGCCTTTGCCATGGCGGGAGCGGCCAGATCATAGCCGCCGCCTGCCTCGTTCTTATTGGAACCGGTGCCGTGGAGCATCACGACCACGGGGAAGGGGCCCTCCCCCTCGGGCAGCGTGACAATCGCGGGGATGGTGTGGGCGGGAATCCCATCCGTCTCAGGGACCTCGATGGCCACAGTCTCCTCCGTATAGCCGTCTCCCATCAGCCGGTCCATCCGCATCAGAACCGTGGCCAGCTCCGCCCGGGTGGCGGTCCCGGTGGGATCCAGATAGCCGCCGCCCTTGCCGGAGATGATCCCGGCGCCGCAGCCCCACTGGAAGGCGGGAACCGCCCACTCGGCCACATCCAGCGCGTCGGTGTAGGACAGGATATTGGTATCCTCCCCCACCGAGACGTCCTCACCCTTGAATTGGGCATAGCGGTACATGATCGTGACGATTTCCGCCCGGGTGACGGCGCGGTCACCCGCATAGACGCCCCCCTCGGCGCCGGTAGTCATACCGACGCTGTAGGCCCAGCGGGCGGAGGATTCCCACCAGTGCCCGGAAACCCCGCTGACGGCCTCATTGAGCTGCAGCAGGTGCTCGGCGGGAGCCTCTACCACAGGCTTTCCCTCCATGTTCCACAGGGTCTGGTACACCATGGCCCGGGTCACCGTGCCCATGGGCTCAAATCCGTTGTTGGTGCCCACCATGTAGCCCTTCTCGGTCACGTAGGTCTGAGCCTCCGCGTACCAGGGTTCTCCGGCAGCCGCGGCGGGAGCGGCCAAAGAGGCCGCCAGCGCCAGAGACAGCGCCAGAGAGACAGGTTTTTTGCAGTTCATGCGCAGTTCTCCTTTCCAGTTTTCACAGAAATCATGGCACCTCGTATGCACATGATCCTTAAATGATTGTATCAGTTCCGACGGGAAAACTCAACCGGGATTCCCGGCTTCTCTCCGAAAAATAAATACGGGGGCCGCTTCTTTTCAGAAGCAGCCCCCGTTTTCCGCACTTTATTTTCCGGACAGATTGTCGTTCAGAGCAGCCAGAGCGGTGTCGGTCAGGAAAGCTGAGCAGTCTCCATCAGCTTATCCAGACGCATGACCACAGCGGCCAGCTCGGCCCGGGTAGCGGTTCCGGTGGGATTCAGCGCTTTGGTCTGGTCGCCGGTCATCAGCCCGGCATAGTAGCAGAAGGTCATGCCGTCCAGCGCCCAGTCGGGGATGGCGGCATAGTCGGGAACAGACTCCACGGAGCCGTCGTCGATCACGGAGACGGTACCCTCCATCACAGAATAGCGGGTGAGGATGGTGGCCAGCTCGGCCCGGGTCACAGCCCGGTCACCGGCGTAGAGGCCGCTGTCGCCCTTGGTCAGGCCGGTCTCCTGGGCCCAGGCGGCGGAATCGGCATACCACTTGCCCTCCACATCGGGGAAGGTGCTCCCGGAAGAAGCGGCGGGGCAGCCCTCCTTGTTCCACAGGGTCTGATACACCATAGCCCGGGTGACGGAGGTCTGGGGCTCAAAGCCCATACCGGTACCGTTCATGATGCCGTTGTCCAGGACATACATGGCGGCGTCATAGAACCAGTCGCCTTCCTTCACGTCGGCGGGATGATTGACCAGAGTGATACGGCCGGAACCGGTGGAAGTCTCATAGTCCAGCAGATAGCCCTCATAGGAGGCCAGGGGGCTGTTGGCAGTGGCCAGCTCAGCATAGCCGTCGCTGTCGGTGTCGGCAAAGGCCTGGACATAGGCGGCCAGGGCCAGATAGTCCTCGGAGATATAGTCCTTTACCAGCACGGTCCCGCCGAACATGTTGAAACCGTCGCCGCAGTTGCGCAGGGTGTAATTGGTGCCGGCCATGGTATAGGTCCTGTTCAGATCCAGGGGCTCATAGGTGCCGGTCTCCTTGTTGTAGACCTGGACGTTGGAGACACGGTAGGCGTCGGGGCCCGCCTGCCACACGCTCTTGTCATCCTCTTTGACCGTGTTGGGCAGAGCGGTGTTGATCTCATAGGTCAGACCGGCCACCTGCAGGAAGCCGCCGCACTCCGCGCCGCTGGTGAAGCGGGCGCCGAACTCCAGGGCATCCAGCACATCCTGGCCGCTGACTTCCACCAGGCACAGCACGTTGCCGAAGGTGTTGACGGTCTTGCAGGTCAGATAGGTCCAGTCGCCGGCGGCCACGTTGGCGCGGATGCCGCCGCCGTTCATGATGGCGAAGTCGCAGTCCAGGCCCTCTTTCTCATTGAGGTACCAGTAGTAGGCGTCGGCGTTGAAGTCGCCCAGGTTGGTCTCGGTCTTGCGGATGGCGCGCTTGCCGTCGGCGCCGTTGATCGTGAAGTCGATCTCGGTGTCGGCAATCTTCTGGCCCAGCCGGGCGTCCACCTCGGTAATCCAGGCGTCCTCAATGGCCTTCACATCGGCGTCGGGGGTGATGTCTGCCAGATCTTCGGCGGTGAGCAGTTTGGTGGTTATGGTGCCGTCAGCGGCGATGGTCATCTGGCCCAGAGCAGCCAGGTAGGAGCCGGTCTGGGTCAGCACCACGGTATTGCCGGCCTTGTCGGCGACTTTCTTCATGGGGACGGTGCTGTGGGAGTGTCCGTCGATAAAGGCATCCAGGCCGGTGGTGTTGGCAATGACTTCCTCAGAGGTCCAGGGCTGAGAGCTGGGATCGTCGCCCAGGTGGCCCAGGCCGATGACCACATCAGCCTCCTTGGAGGCCTCGTCCACGGCCTTCTGAACGGCGGAGTACAGGGCGGAACCGTCCTCACCGCCGGCAATGCCATAGATATAATTGCCCTTGTCATCCTGGAAATAGGCGGGAGTGGACTTGGTGAAGGACTCGGGAGTGGTGATGCCCACGAAGGCGATCTTCACGCCGTTGACTTCAAAAACCTTATAGCTGTCCAGCACGCTCTCCCCGGCCACGCCGTCCTTCTCATGGTAGAAGTTGCAGGAGACATACGGGAACTGAGCCCACTCGATGGCGTTCATGCAGCCGTCCATGCCGTAGTCAAATTCATGGTTGCCCAGAGTGGCCGCGTCGTAACCGGCGGCATTCATCAGTTTGATGATGGTCTCGCCGTTGTCCAGCCCGCCGTAGGCAGTGCCCTGGATATGGTCGCCGGCATCCACCAGCAGCACGTTGTCCAGGGTGTCCCGGTAGGCGGCCACTTTGGAATACGTCAGGTCCTCGTTGATATAGGTGTGTACATCGTTGGTGTAGAGGATTGTGACCTCTCCGCCGTCAGTCTCGGCAGCCATAGCCGGCGCCGCCAGGGAGACCGCCATAGCCAGAGAGAGCACCAGGGATAGCAGCTTCTTTCTTTTCATGGAAGTTTTCACCTTTCCTTTTCCTCAAATTTGCCGGAAACAATGGGTCTTAACAATTTTAATTGTAACAAAGGGGTTCCGAAATTACAATAGTCCCTTTGAAAAAAATGTGTATCAAGAAATCTGCTGATTCGACCTCAGTCTGCCCGGTTCCCCGCCGGTTCATTACGGTCTTTCCATAAAAACAGCGGGTCTCCTCAAAGGGAGGCCCGCCGGGACCGCTTGTTTATTTTGTTGCCCAGTTTCCCGTGGCGCTGGCTTTCAGATAAGCGTTGATGAACCCGTCCAGATCACCGTCCATGACGCCATTGACATTGCTGGTCTCAAAACCTGTCCGGTTGTCCTTCACCAACTGATAGGGCATAAAGACATAGGAGCGGATCTGGCTGCCCCACTCAATTTTCAGCTGGACGCCCTTGATGTCGGAGATCTTCTCGGCATGGGCCTCCATCTTCAGCTGCACCAGTTTGGAGCGCAGCATCTTCATACAGGTCTCCTTGTTCTGGAACTGGCTCCGCTCGGTCTGGCAGGCCACCACAATGCCGGTGGGCTTATGGATAAGCCGGACGGCAGAAGAAGTCTTGTTGATGTGCTGGCCGCCGGCGCCGGAGGAACGGTAGACCTGCATCTCGATATCCTCAGGCCGGATGTCCACTTCCACATCGTCCTCGATCTCGGGCATGACCTCCACCGCGGCGAAGGAGGTCTGCCGCCGGGCGTTGGCGTCAAAGGGGGAGACCCGGACCAGCCGGTGGACACCGTGCTCACTCTTCAGATGGCCGTAGGCGTTCTCGCCCCCGATCATAATGGTGGCGGATTTGATGCCCGCCTCGTCCCCGTCCATTACATCAGCCACTTTGCAGTCAAAGCCGTGGCGCTCGGCCCAGCGGGTGTACATCCGCATGAGCATCTGGGCCCAGTCCTGGGCCTCTGTCCCGCCGGCGCCGGCGTGGATGGTCAGAATGGCATTGGAGTTGTCATATTCCCCGGTCAGGAGGGTGGACAGACGCGCCTCCTCGATCTCGCTCTCCAGCTTGGCGTAACCCTCCTCCAGCTCGGGAAGCAGGGAATCGTCATCCTCCTCGTTGCCCATCTCGCAGATGGTGACCAGATCCTCCCAATGGCTCTCCCGACGGCGCTGTCCCTCCAGCTTACCCCGGAGGGTATTCATCCGGCGGGTGGCCTTCTGGGATTTCTCCAGGTTATCCCAAAATCCCTCGCTGGCGCTTTCCGACTCCAGCATCTCCAGCTCACGGGCGGCGGCGTCCAGGCCCAGCGCCTGCCCCAGTTCATCCAGAGAAGGCTTCAGGTTGTTCAGTTTAATCTTGTATTCATCAAATTGAAGCATCGTATCCACTCTCATTTCTCAAATTCAGCCCGTTCATTATATCCAAAAACCGCTTCCTTGTAAAGAGAAATGCACAAAAACCGCCCCTGAGGAACATTCTCTGCAAAAAACGGCGGCCCGGAAAAGAGATTCCAGACCGCCGCCTTTGTTTTTATGTCCTGTCTTGGAAGCGCTTACTTCACAGCCCCGCCATCGAACGCAGAACGGGAAACAGCCCAGACGTTGTCCGGAGCCGTCCGTCCACGCCGGGAAATGCCGTCGGGATGGCAAACCAAAAAGGAGATCCTTTCCAACAATGTATCCCGGTGGCAATTCCTTTTGTTACCTCTGGCTGGGTACAGGCTGGGGCGAAGCGGAAAAAATGAGGTCATCCACATCGCCCCGCTCCCCGCCCAGCCGTTTCGGCAGGCTCTTGTTGTCGTCCATTCAGCCGCCTCCTCTCTGTAAATGGTCGTTCCACTTATTCTATGCGCTCCGGGCGGAGAAAATGCGGGAATCTTCGGGAACGATCTTTGGAATTTTTCCTTGACAGCCGGCGTATGGTGTGGTATAGTAGTTAAGCACTTGAGGAAGTCCTTGTCATCCATGCCGGAGTGGCGGAATTGGTAGACGCCCGGGACTTAAAATCCTGTGTTCCAAAAGAACGTGCCGGTTCGACTCCGGTCTCCGGCACCAGCGCTTATATCGCGGGGTAGAGCAGTTCGGTAGCTCGTCGGGCTCATAACCCGGAGGTCGCAGGTTCAAATCCTGTCCCCGCAACCATAAGAAAAGCACCTAATTCATTGCGAATTGGGTGCTTTTCTTTTACTTCTATGCCTAAAATGTTCAGTTTTTCAAAAGCCCAAAAAGCTCTTTTTCTGCTTATTTATCAACAATTTATCAACAAGTGCTATTTGAAAGCTCTCAAAACGCCAAAAGCGGGGGATTGGGGGCTTTTTTTCGCAGTCCTTATTATATATATTATAAAAACATTTCATATAGATATATAAAAATAATTCCCCAATTCTCCAAAATCCCCCACAAGGACAAAAAAATACCCCGCAAGGCTGTTTCAACCTTTCAGGGCGGTGAGTGGCTATTATTTCGACCAGTATTTGACCACGGGGAAATATCGGCGGTTTCGATCATGGGAGCTTGGAACCGAATGGGGTTTACCTCTCCCGGCAGCTTCAAGAGTGCGTCACCCTTGCCGGTCAGCTTCTCTGCTCCCTTCCTATCAAGTACCACCATAGAATTGTTTACCGTGGCAGTCTTTAGAGCGATACGGCAAGAAATGTTCCAGTGTTTCAGCAGTGCGGCGGAGTTGTAGCCGTATGCCTGCCGCAGGTCGGGATAGGTGTTGGCATAGTACTGGGCGTCAAACAGCAGAGCCTCCACGTCGGAACTGGAGTAGGAGCCGCCACTTGGGGTCGGCTGGGGGGTGGAAGCCGGCTGGCTGCCGCGCTCCAGACGGAACACCTTCATTCCGGCGGTGGAGCCATAGGTCACCACGCGGTTCAAAGAGGCATAGGTGGCGCCCTGGAAGAGCCACTTCCAGTTCTGTTCGATCAACGTGACGGACTTGCCGGACACCGCCTTGGCAATGGCCCAGTGGCCGCTGCCTCTGGAGTTGGTCATGTAGACGATGTCACCCACCTGGAAGCCGGAGGTGACCTCCTTGAAGCTGCATCCGACGGTGGAGGACTGGGGCTTGGCGCCGGTGACCAGGTTGTGGACCTCCACGCCGCAGACGGCGCTGTAATAGGCCTTCACGTAGCTGGCGCAGGAGTAGGTGCCGGTGTTGCTGTTACCGGTGCCGGGGATGTACTTGGCGGCGACTCCGTTGAAGGTGTCAACGGTCTGCCCGCTGCGGGTGATGCACACGGACTGGGAGATGGCAGTGGTGGGGGTCAGGTTGACGTTCGTCTTGGCGGTCAGACCGCCGTCCAGATCACTGGCTGCAACGGCGGGTACCAGAGCCGTGGCAAGAGACAGGACGACCATGGCTGCGCAGAGCAGACGCGCAGGCGGTGCAGGCCGCGGCGGGAATGCAGGTGCAGATGCTTTTTCATAGTTGGAATTCTCCTTTCAGTTTTCATTGGTATGGTCGGATTTGCGGGAACAGCGCTTGTTCAGGGATTTCCCGTTCGTGCGATATGCCGGTGATGGGTCCGCCCTCTTTCTCCCGGCCCAGGAAGAGGGCTGCGGTTAATAAGGCATGATGCATATCTGTCTTTCCTTTCATGAGGTCGTTTCCGATTGTACTCATGGTCTTTCGCAGGAAACTTTTTGTTCTCTCCTTTTTCAGGATTTCTGTCGTGCGATCAGCCATGCCGCGGAGCAGTCATCCTCCGACATATTCTCTGGCTCTGGCAGCGCAAGGCCCAACTCCATTTTTTCCAACAGCCGCGGCACCCTGCGGAGCAGTTCCATTGCTCCGTCGCTCATCAGGAACAAAGAGCGGTCGGAGGGATAGTCATGCCGGTAAAACCGCAGGTTGTCAAACATACTGCCATTCATGGTCAGGGTAGTGGCGCCGGGCAGCAGGCCGCGCTGGGGATAGGAAAAGACCAGCCAGTCAGATCCCGGGTACAGCTTCCCCACAGCCGTGCCGTCCCCCAGGTGGAACAGGCACCAGCGGCCCTGTTGGTCCATGGCGGCGGCCATTACCGTGCAGCCGAAGCTGCCGGGGTCGGCGCCCGCCTTTTGGGCGGCGTCGGTCAGCACCTCTGTGATCAGGTTTACTACCTCCAGTCGGAGCACCTCTGCATTCTCCAACAGGAAGCGCGCAAAGCGAACGGAGAGAAACTCCGCCAGGGTGTCCGCTGTCAGCCAGGCCGCCGCTTTGCCGTTGGCGCAGCTGCCAGCGCCGTCGCACAGGACAATTACCCTGTGGGTGCCGCAGTCCCGCTCCAGCACCACATCCTCGTTGCGCTCCGACAGCAGGCCGTGCTGTTTGCCCGCGCAGGAAAAAGATCCGCTTTTGATCATGTGTCTCACCTCCGTTCGAGATGTTACAAGCATAAACCCCGGGCATGGGAAAAATCATTTCCGTGATATTCAGATTTTCTGAAATCGCGGAAATGACTTTTTTATTGCAGTTTGCTATAATGGGCCCAACCAGATCAGATGTATGAGGAGGAGTCCCCATGAGTGATGAACACAGCCTGACCTTTGCCGTCCAGATGGAGATCAACCGCTATGTGGACCAGCAGATCGCCAAAGCCAACGCCCAGCTGGATTGCCGGCAGACTGCCGAGGAACTGCGCTTGTTCCTCATAGATGATACAAAGCTGGCAACGCCCGGCTTTGTCCTCCGGCGGCACATCCAGTCCCAGGGATGGCTGATGCCCAGAGAGAAGTGTTCGGACCTGAACGAAACCGGCAATGAGCCCTGGCCTGATGAGGCGATAGAACGGGTGGTAAGGGATCTCAGCAGCGCCGGCGTCCGCTATCATGATCTGGACATCAAACCCGCCCAATGGAAAGGGTACCTGACAGACGACGCGATTCCCCAGCGGGACATCATCTTCCAGCTGGCCATCGCCACCGATATGAGCCGGAAGACCACCACGCGCCTGCTGATGGCGTGTGGAGAGGCCCCCTACAACATGCGCAGCCCTGTGGAACTGATCTGCTGGTTTTGCCAGCGCGTACCCGGTACCTATACCTGGAAAGATGTTGAGAGGCTGCTGAAGAAGTATCGGAAATGCTCCGCGGAGGCAGAAAAAGACGCCGATGGGAACAGGCAGCAGAAAGAACCGGTCGAAGACGCCACCCGCCTGCTCCGCCTGGGCGTGGACGAACTTCTGGGCTCTGATAAAACAGTCCCGGAGGCCGAGCAGGTGCTGATTGATCTGATGGTGGACAACCGTGCTGAGTTAAGAGGCTTCTCCCAGACGGCCCGGAACAAATACCTGCGGCTGTTGGATTATCTGAACGCCCTGTATTGCCCGGGACAGCCGTTCAATCTGTCCAAATTCATGAAAACCATGTTCGAAAAGCAGGAGTGGAGATTAGAGGATATTCATCAGGGCCAGGACAAAGAGACACCGTATGTATTTCGCGGAGTGCCAGGGGATCACGTCAGGCCCAACACAGTGGACCATCAGTTTCTTCCGGAGATCGGGGAAATTGCCATGCTCTGCAAGCGGTACTACTTCCGGGCCAACGCCATCCGGGCCAGCACGGACCGGGGCGGCTATAAAGACACGAAAGCCTGGAAAGCCGTGGATCGCCGGGACGTTCTGTTGTTGGGATACTTCCTCATCACCGGATACATGGCGGCGGATAAGAAGGCTCAGGCTGCTCTTTGGGCGCTGACGGAATGGGATGGCCCCATGGACCGCCGCATGGTGCTGCTCCGGGAGGACCTGAACGCGCTGCGCCGGAATACAGACTTAATGGAAAAGAAGGTGCTGTGCTGCCGGATCCTCAACGAGCTGTTGTCAGAATTCGGCTTCGACTCCCTCTATGTGCTGGCCTCTTTTGACCGCTTCATCCTCCTCAGCCTGCTGACCGACGATCCGGCCCGGACGATCCGGTATCTGCTGGGGGCATACTGAAAAAATCAACAGGAGTGACACGATGAACGAGAGAATCATTTCGCTGGCCCTGCCCGCCGGAACGGTGCTCCGCCGGGGCAGCGACCGATATATTTTGGGGGAGGTCACCAGCTTTGGCGGCAGTTCCCTGTTCTACACTGCCAAAAAGGAGGGCAGCGCCCTGCGCTTCGGCATCAAGGAGTGCTGCCCCATGGATCTGGC
>JAQXNP010000102.1 GCA_029098065.1 Clostridiales bacterium
GACTTTTAATCAAGATGTCCGGAGTTCGAATCTCCGACGGGTCACCACCGTTTTTAAAAATCGTAATGCTGGCGTGGCTCAACGGTAGAGCAGCTGACTTGTAATCAGCAGGTTGCAGGTTCGAAACCTGCCGCCAGCACCAAAAAATAATGAGGTGTAGCCAAGCGGTTAAGGCACGGGACTTTGACTCCCGCATCGCTGGTTCGAGTCCAGCCATCCCAGCCAGATCGGTATGGGTTCAAAACCTTTTCCAATATGACCTGACCCGGTAGCTCAGTTGGTAGAGCACCTGCCTTTTAAGCCGGTTGTCCGGGGTTCGAGCCCCCGCCGGGTCACCACGTCGTCGCGGACTGCATATCGTTCGCGACGACTTTTTTATAAAAAGTCATCTCTCACTCATTCCGTCGCTCCTCCTTTCCAAATCACAACCGCTGCGCTGGGTTGTGATTTGGTTTGGGTGCTAACCTGGAGCCGGTGGCATCTATAGTGTTGGGATTACACACATCGGAGCAAGCTGCATATCGCTTGCTCCGACTTTTTCAAAAGTCAGAGCGCGCTCATTCCGCTGTCCCTCTTTTCCAGACTGGGAGTGCCCTGATATGAACGCTGACAAACGAAAAAGGGACTGTATGTTCCATGTGGAAGCATACAGTCCCTTGATTTTATCTTTGGACGGCGATCAGGACTCTCCCGCCCGCTTCAGAATCTCCACCGTGCCGTTGTCGCCATCCACCCGGACCCAGTCGCCGGTGTGGATCACTTCGGTGGGGTCCTGATCCAGATCGGTGACACCAGGACAGTGGGTAACCACACAGCCCAGGGCGATTTTGGTAGTGGTCTCCTTAAAGACCATGGCCAGGGGAGCCACCCCGTTGTTCCGGGCCTGATGGAACTGGCTGGACCAGCCGGAGGAGCCCTTGGCTCCGTGATAGACCAGCACCTTGCCGGCAAAGGACTGGCCCGCCAGCTCATGGCGCAGATCGATGATCTTGCCGGTCTTGACATCGATGCCGCCCCAGCCGGAGATGGTTTCCTTGGTGACCAGGGCTTCACCTTCCACCACGCCGCCTACGACTTTGCGGCCATGCAGCACGATCTTTTCCATTACAGAGCACCTCCCCATTTGCCGGTGATGCCGGCCTCCACGCACTCCTCCACCGAGCCGTACCAGGATTCGATTCCGGTGAAATTGGGCAGATAGTGAGCTTGCTTGCCGGAGTCGGTGGCCATGACCTTGGCTCCCTTGGGTTTGAACTGGCCCAGGGCAGGACAGCAGTCCCGCATGACCAGGCCGCCGGCCTTTTCAATGATGTCCACATAACCGCAGCGGACGGCCAGGTCCTTGATGGACTGGGGGACAAAGACCCAGAAATTGACGCCATCCTTGATCTTCTTACCCTCCACCAGCCGGGCCACATATTCCACCTGGTCGATGGAGTAGTGAGGGCATCCCAGCATGACAAAGTCCACGTCGGTGCTGGCGCCGCAGCTGTTGAGCAGGTCGTAGGCCCAGCGCTTTTCCTCGAGGCCAAACTTCAGTTCCACGGGCCTGTTGCCGCCCAGGGCCTCCTCCACAGTGTTGGCCTCGGCGGTGATGCCGGGAATGTGGTACATCTCGATGCCGCCGGCGGAGGCCGCCGCCGCGCCGAAGTGTTTGAGCATATCCCGGACAGGGACCTGGGTGATGCCGGTGACTACGGGCACCTTGTCCTGGACGACCTTGCCAATCCAGTAGCCCAGCAAACCCCAGTCTTTTTGAGTCAGAATGGGGGTTTCCACCCGGATGAGGTGGGTCCCCCGGCGGTGCTCGTCGCAGTGATAGCCCCAATAGGGGATCTTGCCGGTGAGCATGGCTGCCGTGGTGCTCTCAGTGCCCTCGCAGTTGGTGCGGGCGCCCAGTACGCTGTTGATGTAGACCACGGCGCTGGACTCCATCCAGGCACAGTGCTCGCCCTTGACAGGAACGTTGCCCACCTGATACGGGGTGCAGGTGCACATGGGCTTGACGCCGATCTTCCGCAGCCAGTCCATATTGCGCTCATAGAGGATCTTGTCCTCCTCAGTACGGTCAGAGAGGCGGTAATAGTCGGGTTCCATGTCGGTCTCGAACTGGCAGGAGGGCACCTTGACCCGGCCGAATTCGAAGGGCACATCACTGTCTATGTTCAGTTCAGAGAACAATGTGTCAAAACTGTCGGTACCCGCTTTTTTCATCTGATCTTTTCGGGCAATCAGGTATCCGCCCACGTTTTTGGTATCGACCAGCCGCTCGGCGCCCAGAGCTTCGCCATAGTGAACCAGAATTTCCATGGCCTTCTGGACGGCCAAACCTTCATTGCCGTCCAACATGGCCTTTTCTTCGTCAGTGAGAAACATGTTCAGGTTCGCCTGCCTTTCTTGTGTTTTTGATTTCCATATAAGGATAAATACTGTTACAGGATATGAGAGAGGAGATCTTATTTACCGTGGACACCCCTTACCGGCGGCCCCTGCCGGTAAAGGGCTGGTATTTCGGAGAACCCGGGGAGAAGAGCTTGGCGGTGATGGGTGCCCTCCGGGGCAACGAGGTCCAGCAGATGTACATCTGCGGCCGGCTTATCCGGAGCCTGGAGGTGTTGGAGCGGGAGGGGCAGCTGGCTCCCGGCTGCGGCATACTGGTGATTCCCTGCGCCAATCAGTTTTCCATGAACGTGGGACGCCGGTTCTGGGCGGCGGACAATACCGACATCAACCGCATGTTCCCCGGCTATGATCAGGGAGAGACCACCCAGCGCATCGCCGCCCGCATCTTCACCGCCATCCAGGGCTACCGCTACGGCGTCCATCTGGCCAGCTTCTATCTGCCCGGCGATCTGCTGCCCCATGTGCGGATCATGGAGACGGGCTACCAGCGGGAGGAGGAGGCTCTGGCCTTTGGCCTGCCCTATGTGGTACTGCGCCGGCCCCAGCCCTATGATACCACGACTCTGAATTACAACTGGCAGATCTGGGACACCCAGGCCTTTTCTCTCTATACCCATGAGACCGACCGGGTGGACCAGGCGGCGGCCTGGCAGGCGGTGGAGGCCATCCTCCGCTTTCTCCGGGCCAAGGGCCTGTCCCGGCGGGAGGTCTCCTCCCCGGGGGCGGAGCCTATCCTCTTCCGGGAGGATCAGCTCCACAACGTGCTCTCCGCCGCGGGGGGCCTGCTCCTGCGGCACCGGAGGCCGGGGGATGTGGTCCGGACGGGAGATGTGCTGGGAGAGATTCTGGACCCCTGTACCTGCACCGTGCTGGAACGGCTCCGGGCGGACTGCCCGGGCAGGGTGTTTTTCACCCACCGGGCCCAGCTCATCGCCGGCCACGAGGTGGCCTGCCGGGTGCGTCCCGAAGCATAGAGAAAGGCCGCGCCGGGGGATCCGGCGCGGCCTCGTTTTTCATTGTTCAGCGCTTTTTGCCGCCTCCCAGAAGAGTGTTGAAGAGTCCCCGCTTCAGCACCTGAGCGCCGGTATTGATGAGCTGGCGCTCGATCTGGGCCTTCCGGCGCTCCGCCGCCTTCTGTCGGGCGGCCTCCTCCCGCTCCAGCTGTTTTTCCAGCTTTTTCTGAGCGGCTTCGGCCTCCTTTTCCCGTTTTTTCTGGGCGGCGGCCTCCTCCTTCCGCTTCTGGGCGGCGAAGGCGGCCTTTTCCTTTTCCAGCTGTTCCCGCTCCGCGGCCAGCTTTGCCCGTTCCTCGTCATCAGCCTTCTGCTGGGCCAGCTGCTCATAGGCGGAATCGTTGTCCACCCCCTGGTCGTACTTGGCCATGCCGTCGGCGGCCAGGGCGGCCTGCCGGGCGGTCTCCTCCGCCGGGGCCATCAGACTCTGGGGACAGATGATGGCGGTGCGCTGGACGATGCCGGGGACGCCGTTGGCGTCCAGTACAGACACCAGAGCCTCGCCTACACCCAGCTCCATGATGACCTCGTCGGCCTGGAAGGCGGGGTTGGCCCGGAGAGACCGGGCGGCGGCCTTCACCGCTTTCTGTTCGGCGGGCGTGTAGGCCCGCAGGGCGTGCTGGACCCGGCTGCTGAGCTGGGCCAGAACGCTGTCGGGGATGTCGCTGGGGCTCTGGGTGACAAAATAGATGCCCACCCCCTTGGAGCGGATGAGTTTCACCACCTGCTCGATCTTCTGCACCAGAGCCTTGGGGGCGTCGGAGAAGAGCATGTGGGCCTCATCGAAGAAAAAGACCAGCTTGGGCTTGTCCAGATCGCCGGCCTCGGGCAGCTGCTCAAAGAGCTCGGAGAGCATCCACAGCAGGAAGCTGGCGTACAGGGTGGGGTTCTGGACCAGCTTCACGCAGTTGAGGACGTTGACCACGCCCCGGCCGTCGGAGGCGGTGCGGATCCAGTCGCGGATGTCCAGAGCGGGCTCGCCGAAAAAGAGATCTCCGCCCTGATTCTCCAGGGGAAGCAGGGCCCGGAGGATGCCGCCCAGAGACTGGGGCGCGATGGAGCCGTAAGAGGCGGCGTACTCCGCCCGGTGGTCGCTGACATAGCCCAGCATGGCCCGCAGGTCCTTCAGATCCAGCAGGAGGAGCCCGTTGTCATCGGCGATGCGGAAGACGATGTTCAGCACCCCCTGCTGGGCGTCGGTGAGGCCCAGAATCCGGGAGAGAAGCTCGGGTCCCATGTCGGACACGGTGGCCCGGACGGGATGGCCCCCCTCCTGATAGATGTCCCAGAAGACGGTGGGATAACCCTGATAGGAGAAGGACTCCCGGATGCCGAATTTGTCGATGCGCCTTTCCATGCCCTCAGACTGCTTCCCCGGCTGGCAGATGCCAGAGACATCCCCCTTCACATCGCACAGAAAGACGGGGACCCCGGCGTCAGACAGGGACTCGGCCATGGCCTTCATGGTGATGGTCTTTCCGGTTCCGCTGGCTCCGGCGATCAGACCGTGGCGGTTGACCATGTTCAGGTGCATGACCACCCGCTCGCCGCCGGCCAGGCCCAGATAGATTCCCTCGCTGGTATACATATTTCATCCCTCCGGTGTTGTCAAAATCAGATATTTATACTATACTATCACTTAACCCTCCCGCGCAACTCTTTTCAGACGGGAGCGGCAAATTTTACATGGAAATCGGAGATAATCATGGATCTTATGAAAAAATGGCCCGCGCTGGCCCTGAGCCTGGGACTGGCCGCCGCCCTGCTGACCGCCTGCGGCGGAGGAGGGGAGGCTGTGCCCTCCGCTTCTGACCCCATCCCCTCTGTGGTACAGACCGAGCGGGTCACCTCCGCCCCTGAGGTGACGCCGGAGCAGGACGAGACGACGGCGGGCGCCGCCGCTCTGGACGAGGACGGCAGTTATTCCTCCAAGGAAGATGTGGCCCTCTACCTGGCCACCTATGGAGAACTGCCCGACAACTTCATGACCAAGGAGGAGGCCCGGGATCTGGGCTGGACAGGCGGCTCTCTGGAGCCCTATGCCCCCGGTATGTGTATCGGCGGAGACCGGTTCGGCAACTACGAGGGGATCCTGCCCGAGGGGAACTATCATGAGTGCGACATCGACACCCTGGGAGCCGACAGCCGGGGGGCCAAGCGGATCGTCTGGTCGGAGGATGGAAATATCTATTACACAGAGGACCACTATGAGAGCTTTGAGCTTCTCTATGGGGAAGAGGAGTAGAGCTCTCATTGGCAAACAGAGAAACAGCACCGCGGGAAGGAAGGTAGCTCCCGCGGTGCTGTTTCGTTTATTTATGGAAGGCGGAGGGACTTGTTTACAGAATCTCGGCAAAGGTCTGGATCCGGGTGCGGGCCTGCTCGAAGGAGGTGGTCTCCTGATCAATCTCCAGGAAGAGGTTCCGAACGCCGGCGGCCTCGAACTCCTCCAGAAGGATAGGATAGTCAAATTCCTCGGGGTCGCAGAACTTCATCATGCACACGATGACGGCGTCGGCACCGGTGCGCTTGACCTCGTCCACCAGCATCTTTCCCCGGGGCTTGTCGGGATCCACGGCCAGGGAGCAGCCGTCCAGCGCGGTCCAGGCTTTGGCCAGGGCCATGAGGGGGTCGTCATCCTCGGGCACGTCTTGACGGAAGTTCCGGGACTCCTGAGCCAGATCGTCAGCCACCACGGCGAAGCCGTTTTCGGCAAAGATGTCCAGCACCTCGGCGGGCTCGGCCAGAATGCCGGTGAGGATCACCTTCTTGCCGGAGAAGGGCACCACGGGGGCGGCGTCCAGAGCCGCGTTGAGCTCCTGGACCAGCGCGGTGTGCTGGGATTTCTCCATGAACCAGCGGGCCTTGATCACGGCGTGGCGGTCGGCGGGGGAGATGAGTTCGGGATGCCGGGCGGCGGCGTCGCAGAAGGCGCGGCAGGCCTGCCGGTTGGCGTTGTAGACGGCGATGCTGTTCTTGAGGGCGGCGCTGGAGATGCGCACGTCCAGCAGATCCTCCAGCTTGGCCTTCAGGATGGCGTACTCCTCCCGACAGAAGACGTTGGCGGCGGACTGGGCGGCCTTCCGGTTCTGGGGGTGGGTGAAGGTGATGATGGGGGCCTTGCCGTGCCACTTCTGGCTCATACACTTCAGGGTGTCGCAGGGCACAGAGAAGACCACGGCGGCCAAGTCGTCATAGGCGCCTTCCAGCTCCAGCTCCATCACCGACTGCATCACCGAGCAGGCGAAGGGGGGCAGGTAGGTGCGGGCCTTGCTGATCTGCTTCTTCTGAGCGCCCCACATGCCGACGGGCAGGCAGCCTGCGGCGTGAATGATCTCTTCGGGGCAGTAGACGGGCATCACGCCCACGGCCCTGCCGCCGGTTTCTTTCTGCCAGCGGGCTACGGAGCCCTTGGGGTCATCGGCCACCTGGCGGAGCTGGGCAACGATCTCGGAAACGGTTCTCATTTCTCGTCCCTCCCTGTATCCTGCTGTTTTTCATCCATCATCTCAGACAGAGCCTGAACTCTGGTCTCGTACTGGGCCTGGCTGAAGACCCGGGGATCGGTCTGATCGCCGTCGAAGCTGACGTAGGGTACGCCCAGCTTGGCGCTGACGTACTCGGCACCCTCGTTGTTGAGCAGGCTCATCAGCTTGCAGCTCCGGTTCAGGTGAAGGACAACGCCTTCGCTCTTGGAGCTCTGGACCACTTTCAGGAATTCCTCATAGCGGTTGGGGCCGCAGGTGTTGATGTACACGTTGGTGTAGGCCTCCGCCATGGACTCCAGATCGCCGGGAGTGTAGGTCAGGTTCCACAGTCCGGGGTAGGCGGAGCCGGTCATCACGGAGCCCTGGTTCTTCAGGCCCTTGAAGGTGGCGCCCAGGTAGGGCCACACGGCGATGCCCTCCCAGGTGATCCGGTGCTTCTCATTCTCCGCACCGCCGAAGGCGTACTGGCCGGCCTTGGCCTTGGCCTCCAGCTCGTCGGCGAACTTGCGGAAGGTGATCTCGGCGTAGTCGCGGGCCCGGGCGCAGACGATGAGGGCCATGTAGTTGAACAGGTCGAAGCCGTTGAGGGGAGAGGGAGTCTGCTGGGCGCAGGCGGCCACCCGGTTCCACTGGTACACCGAGCGCTGGACCTGCTCCTGGGCGGCCAGGAACTTGTCGTAGTCAAAGGGCCGGCCACAGATCTCCTCCAGCTGATGGATGGCGGTGCGGAACTGCTCGGCGATGTAAGCCTTGTTGTGCTTGGACACCGGCATGGTGTGGTTGAAGGGCACGTCGATGACGATGCAGGGGATGTTCAGCTCTTTGGCCAGGTTCTCGTACCATTTCAGAAGGGTATTGCAGATATTGTTGCAGGTGATGACCAGATCGGGGAGGGGAACGCGGGTGGCCTTGGAATTGGCCAGGGTGTCAGGAGTCTGGCCGGAGAGCGCCTCCTGCTTGAGCAGTTCCATGTAGCCCAGATTGGTCCGGGCGTAAGAGCACACGTCAATGTTGTACCCTTTCTGGTCGGCCACTTTCAGAAGGTCCATGGAGGCCTTCCGGGCGCCGGCGCCGGCGGCGTGGGTCTCGGGGTAGACCATGGCGATGTCCATGGCCACGCAGAACTCGGGGGGCGCCACGGACGCGGACCAGCAGACCAGCTTGCCCGCCTTCTTGGCCTCAATGGCCTCCTGATCCAGCTTGGCCTGGTAGTAGGCCAGCAGCTCTTTGGAGGTGGCTTCGTTTACGTTGATGTCCACAGCAGTTGCCTTCTTTCCCTCAAAATTTTATGCTTGATGTTCCTTTTTCCAGGTTTCATACGCCAGGAGAGCGGCGCCGAGAGCGCCGGTGAGCTGAGGATGGGGAGCCACGATGATGGACTGACCCAGCTCCTTTTCCATGGCGTCCACCACACCGGGATTCTGAGCTACGCCGCCGCACATGACCACGGCGGGTTCCACGCCGACCCGGTAGGCCAGGGCGCAGGCCTTGCTGGCCACCGACTGGTGGACGCCGGCCACGATGTTCTCTCGGGGCAGCCCCTTGGAAAGCTGGGAGATGACTTCCGACTCGGCGAACACGGTACAGGTGCTGCTCACCGGAGCCACTTCGGTGGCCCGGAAGTGGGCCTCTCCCATCTTGTCCAAGGGAATTTCCAGCACACGGGACATGACATCCAGGAACCGGCCGGTGCCGGCGGCGCACTTGTCGTTCATGACAAACTTGGAGATGTTGCCCCGGCTGTCCAGCTGGATGGCCTTGGCGTCCTGGCCGCCGATGTCGATGATGGTCCGCGCGTCGGGGATCAGGTGATGGATGCCCTTGGCGTGGCAGGTGATCTCGCTGATCTGCTTGTCGGCCCCCTCAATGGAGAAGCGGCCGTAGCCGGTGGCCACGGTGAAAGCCATGTCGGCCCGGGTCAGCCCGGTGCCGGCGAAGACCTCCTCCAGCACCCGGCTGGGGCCGGAGGTGCCGGTGCCCACCTGGACCGCCGCCTCGGCGACTGTCCGCTGCCCGTCCTCCAGAATGACCGCTTTGCTGGAGGAGGAGCCGATGTCGATGCCCAGTGTGTACATATTGTTCCTCCCGTCTTACTCCTTGTTGCCGTGGCGGCTGGTGAAGGTGGCGGCGTGGTTGATCTCACCCACCTGCTGGATGAGCTCCACCAGAATGCCCTGGGTATACTTGGGGCGGATGAAGTTCACCACGATGTCCTCGGTGCCCTCCACCGGATCGGGCTCCAGCAGCTCCATGCCCATGGCCCGGACCTCTTCCTGGACCGCCTTCAGATCGTCCACCAGGAAGGCCACGTGAGCGATGCCGCCCTTGCCCTTGTTGAACTCGCACAGGACGCCGGACTGGGGAATGATGAACTCGATGGCGTCCGCCCCGAGGCCGTGCTTGGTGAAGATCAGGTGGGAGTCATAGGCTTCCACGTGGCCCCGATAATCCTCCTGGAGTCCGAAGGTGTTCATGAAGGCTTCCGCCTTCTCCACCGTGGGAAGCACGATGCCCCAGTGGTGGGTGCGCAGGATGTGCTTGCTGATGCCGGTGCCGGAAAAGATGTCTGACATAATGATCTCCCGTCCTTCCTTATATTTTTGTTGGATCCGCGGCCTCTCTCGGCCCTTGTGAGCCCATTGTAGAGCGCCCCGAAAGTGATTGCAAGGAAGTCAACCTGCCCCTGTTTTCCTGTGTTTTCCCAATTTGAATTCAACTTGATTCAACTTTTTCTTGACAATCAGATTCCCGGCGGGCATACTGGAGAAAGGTATGACAGAGACAGGGGGACGGGGCATGAACACCTACGGAAAGCTCCTCAGGGCGCTGATTGACTTTTCCGATATCAAATTGTCCGCTGTGGCGGATGAGGTGGACTATGACGTGTCCTACATCAGCAAGTGGTGCAACAAGGATAAGCTGCCGGCAGGGCGGATGGCCCCCGGCATCAATCGGACGCTGGCGGGACTCTTTTCCCGGGAAATCCTGAACCACGGTGATCTGGAGAACTTCCGCAAAGCGTTTTCCGTGGAGGCGGACGAGAAGGACCTGCCTGATGTGCTCTGCCGGATGCTCACCGAGAGCTATCAGGAGGCGGGGCGGCAGGCCGATCAGGCGGCCAACCGGGCGGAGCATCAGACCCGGATACTGGTACAGGCCACAGAAGTCTACGACTTTTTCAACCGGGAGCTGCCCGAGGTGGTGCGGGGCGCTCCCGGACCTGTGGAGGTACTGTGCACGCTGGATGTGTGCCGGTTTCTGGGAACCGCTGCCGGCGGTGTGGAGGACCGCCCTGCCCCCAATGGAGAGATCCGGGTGAAAATGGGACTGAACGCTGCCCGGCTTTACGCGGGGGGCGGAAAGGCCCTGAAGGATCTCTACTGTTTTCTGAGGGATCACCGCAGCGTCTCCTTCGACTTCTATGACGACGCGCGGATGGACAGTTTGAACACTGTGGTAGTCAGAGGTCATCTGGCGGTGCTGTGCGCCCTGGATCAATACAGCCGGGTGCTCACCGCCGCCGTGGTCACAGATCCGCAGGAGGTGGACCGGATCTATCTGCGCACCCAGTCGGCGTTTCGCACTGCTGATTTGATGCTCCACGCCACCGAGCCGGACGAGTTCTACCGCTGCGGCTACCGTACCGATTTCTATGTCCAGGATCACTTCCAGATTTTTCTCACCCATGGCTTTGAGTATCTCCTGCCCGAGGAGTGCTGGGAGCCCATCACCCGAACTGCCCGGGAGCGGGACGGGGACGAATTCATGGCCCGGCTGGTGGCCCGGCTCCAGATCACCTGGGAGGAGATCTTTGAGAAAGGGGCCATTGATTTCTTCCTGCCGAAATCCTCCCTGATGCGCTACATGGAGGAGGGGGAGATCATCTTCGCCGATGTGGTGTATACGATGTCTCCTCAGGAGCGCAAGCTTCACATCCGAAAGGTGATGGATGTGACGGCCAAAAACCCAAACATCCGTTTTTACGTCATTGATGACGATAATACGCCCGCCTCTCAGCAGACCATGGGGCTGTCGGTTTTCAATAATCACAAAAAGCTCTTTCTCAAGAATGTGGACCGTTACCAAACCGGAGCCGGCCCCCATTTCTATTCCGTGCTCTCCGACCGGCTGATCCGGGAGGTGGGGACCTTCTTTGATGAGCTGAAGTCTCAGCCCGGCGTGATGGCTTATGATGGTGAGGGAATACATCGGTTTGTGGAGCGATACGGCTCCATGGTGGAGCGGATGATCGACCTGAGCGGAGAGCGGTAACTACCACATGAAAAGGGACAGCGGCGTATGTTGCGCCGCTGTCCCTTTTCATGGTCTGCTTTTTCAGAAAGTTTTTCTTCCATTCCATGGCAGCCTGTATTATAATGAAACCCAAAGTTTAGTTTTGTGAGGAGGATGGCGAAATGACGGTACAGGAGCTTGTGGACGCCATGGGACTCAAAGTGTTCCAGATGGGAGATCCCCAGCGGGAGATCCAGGGAGGATACTGCGGGGATCTGCTCTCCTGGGTCATGGGCCGTGCGGGAGCAGACTGCGTGTGGCTGACCATTATGACCAACGGAAACGTGGCCGCGGTGGCCTCCCTGGCCGATGTGGCCTGTGTGCTGCTCACCGAGGGGGTGGAGCCGGATCCGGATCTGATGACCAAGGCCGGGGCTCACGGCATCACCCTGCTGGGCTGTCCGGACGGAACCTATGAAGGGGCGGTACGGGTGGCCTCCGTCCTGCGGGGGCAGGCATGAGGCTGGCCTTCGATCTGCACATGCATTCCTGCCTTTCTCCCTGCGGCGGGGAGGAGAACACCCCTGCCGATCTGGCCGCCATGTGCGCGCTGGCGGGACTCCAGGTGGTGGCGCTGACCGATCACAATACCGTGGGCAACTGCCCCGGTTTCTGCTCCGCCGCCCGCCGGAACGGGCTGCTGGCCCTGCCCGGCATGGAGCTGTGTACCCGGGAGGAGGTCCATGTGGTCTGCCTGTTCCCGGACCTGGACAGCGCCTTTGCCTTTGATAAATATGTCCGGGGAAAGCTGCTTCCCATCCCCAACGATCCGGAGACCTTCGGCCCGCAGACCCTGATGGATGACAGGGATGGCGTCCTGGGGGAGGAGACCGCCTTTCTGGCCGGGGCGGCGGATATCGGAGTCTATGACGCTGCGGCGCTGGCCTCGGCTTACGGCGGGGTGGCGTTCCCCGCTCATATCGACCGGCCTTCCTTTTCCCTGCTGGGAAATCTGGGCTTCTGGGACTGGGGGATGGGATTTCCGCTGGCGGAGGTCTCCCTTCGGTGCCCGCCGGAGCTCTCGGAGCGGCCCGACCTGAAGGGGGTCAGACTGATCCAGAACTGTGACGCCCACTATCTGTCTCAGGTGCCGGATGCCCACCAGTATCTGGAGGTGCCGGAGGTCACTCCGGGCGCGGTGCTGGAATGGCTCCGGCTGGGCGGACGGGACAAAAGATAATTTTTTGAAAAAATACCTTGCTATTTCTTTCGGTGCAGACTATACTTGTACTAAACAGTTTAGAACAGCAGTTTACAAATTTGGATCCGGACGGTCAGGCCGTCCAAACGCTTTGAAGGAGGGACCTCAAACATGCCCAATCTAAAGACAGCAGTCCCCTACCGGGGGACCCCGGAACAGGAGGAACGGCTCCGCCGGGTCATCGAGGAGCACAAAGGCCAGCCCGGAGCCACTATGCCGGTGCTTCAGGCGGCTCAGGAGATCTTCGGGTATCTGCCGGAAGAGGTGCAGATCATGATCGCCGAAGGTCTGGATATGCCCCTGTCCGAGGTCTACGGTGTGGTGTCGTTCTATACCCAGTTCAGCCTGAATCCCAAGGGCCGTTATCAGATCTCGGTCTGCCTCGGCACTGCCTGCTATGTCAAAGGCGCGGGCGATATCCTGAAGGCGGTGGAGCAGAAGCTGGGTATCACCCCCGGCGGAATCACTCCCGACGGCAAGTTCTCTCTGGATGCCTGCCGGTGCATCGGCGCCTGCGGCCTGGCCCCCGTCATGATGATCAACGAAGATGTCTACGGCCGGCTCACCCCGGGCCAGGTCCCCGGGATTCTGGACAGCTACCAATGAAAGAGCTGGCCCTCTATTTTCTGGATATCGTGAAAAACTCCACCGCCGCGGGTGCAAAGCAGGTGGAGCTCACCCTGACCGAGAATGAGAGACAGACCCTCACTGTGGTGATTGCTGACAACGGAAAGGGAATGTCCCCGGAACTGCTGGCCACGGTGGTGGATCCGTTCACCACCAGCCGGACCACCCGAAAGGTGGGAATGGGGATCCCGCTCTATCGAATGGCGGCCGAGCAGACCGGCGGCACGATGTCCATCGAGAGCGCATTGGGCGTGGGTACCACAGTCACCGCGGTATTTCACCTGGATCATATCGACTGCCCGCCCATGGGGGATCTGCCCGGAGCGGCCGCAATGATGATCCAGGGCAGCCCTGACATCGACTTTGTTCTCACCCACAGCGTACCGGGAGGGGAATATACCCTGGATACCCGCCAGCTGAGGCAGATCCTGGGACCAGACGTTCCTCTCAGCGCGCCGGAAGTCTTTCTGTGGGTGCAGGACTATCTGGCAGAACAGGAAAAGAACCTGAACGCCGTCTCGTCCGGACGGCAGGAGAAGGAGTGAATCGAGTTGAAGAGCCTGGAAGAACTGAAAGCCATCCGGGAACACATGAAGCGGCAGATGGACCTGCGGGACCAGAGCAGCGATAACATCCGGGTGGCCGTGGGTATGGCTACCTGCGGCATCGCCGCCGGCGCCAAGCCGGTGCTGTCCGCTTTTTTGGAAGAAGTGGAAAAGCTGGGCCTGCGCAATGTGACGGTCACGCAGACCGGGTGTATCGGCGTGTGCCGGCTGGAGCCCATCGTGGAGATCTACGTCCCCGGTGAGGAGAAGGTCACCTATGTGAAGATGAAGCCGGAAATGGTCCCCGAGATCGTACAGGAGCACCTGGTAAATCACCGGGTGGTCGAAAAGTACACCATCGGGGCCGCTGAATAAGGAGGTGGGGACATGAATCAGATCCGCTGCCATGTCATGGTCTGCTGCGGCACGGGGTGCAGCAGCTCCGACAGCCCGAAGATCATTGAAGCCTTTGAGCGGGAGCTGAAGGCCAACGATCTGGAACAGGAGGTCCGGGTCGTCCGTACCGGCTGCTTCGGCCTGTGTACCAGAGGTCCCATCGTCATGATCCTCCCCGACGGAGTGTGCTACAACCAGGTGAGCCCCGGCGATGTGCGTGAGATTGTCCAGGAGCATCTCCTCAAGGGCCGTGTGGTGGAGCGCCTCCTTCGGACAGAAACGGAGACCGGGGAAAAGGTCACCTCCCTGTCCGAGACCCAGTTTTATAAGCATCAGCAGCGCATCGTACTGCGCAACTGCGGCGTCATCGATCCTGAATCCATTGACGAGTACATCGGCGTAGACGGCTATCTGGCTCTGTCCAATATCCTGGAAAACCACGTGGAACCCCAGAAAATTGTGGATGCCATCAAGCAGAGCGGCCTGCGGGGCCGCGGCGGCGCCGGCTTCCCCACGGGCAACAAGTGGCAGTTTACCAAAGATGCCGTCAGCCCCGACGGAGTCAAGTACGTCTGCTGCAACGCCGACGAGGGCGATCCCGGCGCGTTCATGGACCGGGCGGTTCTGGAGGGCGATCCCTTCTCCGTGCTGGAGGCCATGGCCATCGCCGGCTACGCCGTGGGCGCCCACCAGGGCTACATCTACGTCCGCGCCGAGTACCCCATCGCCGTCAAGCGCCTGCAGATCGCCATCGACCAGGCCCATGAGTACGGTCTGCTGGGCGAGAACATCTTTGACTCCGGATTCGACTTCGACATCGAGCTGCGCCTGGGCGCCGGCGCCTTCGTCTGCGGCGAGGAGACCGCCCTGATGACCTCCATCGAGGGCCACCGGGGCGAGCCCCGTCCCCGTCCTCCCTTCCCGGCGGTGAAGGGCCTGTTCCAGCGTCCCACCCTGCTCAACAACGTGGAGACCTACGCCAACATCACCTGGATTCTGAACAACGGTCCCGAGGCCTTTGCCGCCATCGGCACCCCCAAGTCCACCGGCACCAAGGTCTTCGCCCTGGGCGGCAAGATCACCAACACCGGCCTGGTGGAGATCCCCATGGGCACTCCCCTGCGCACCATCATCGAGGATATCGGCGGCGGCGTGCCCAACGGGAAAAAGTTCAAAGCCGCCCAGACCGGCGGCCCGTCCGGCGGCTGTATTCCCGCCTCCCTCATCGACACTCCCATCGACTATGATTCTCTGGCAGCCATCGGCTCCATGATGGGTTCTGGTGGTCTCATCGTCATGGATGAGGACAACTGCATGGTGGACATCGCCTAATTCTTCCTGGAGTTATGTGTGGACGAATCCTGCGGCAAGTGCTCCCCCTGCCGGATCGGCACCAAGCGCCTTTATGACTTGCTGTGCAAGATCACCGACGGCAAGGGCACCCTGGAGG
>JAQXNP010000103.1 GCA_029098065.1 Clostridiales bacterium
ACAACACGGGGGTCCATCCGGAGAGCTATTCCGCCGCCGAGGGCCTGCTGGACAGGTGCGGCTATACCTTGCGGGATGTGGCCGCCGGGGCCATCGGTCAGCTGCCCCAGCGGGTGGCCGCCTATGGCGAGGCCCGGGCGGCGGAGGAGCTGGGGGTGGGCCTGCCCACCCTTCGGGATGTGGTAAAGGAGCTGATGAAGCCGGGCCGGGACCCCCGGGATGAGCTGCCCGCCCCTCACCTGCGCACCGATGTGATGGATCTGAAGGACCTGAAGCCGGGGATGGAGCTCACCGGCACCGTGCGGAACGTCATCGACTTCGGCGCCTTTGTGGACATCGGGGTCCACCAGGACGGGCTGGTCCATATCAGCCAGATCAGCGACAGGTTCATCCGGCACCCTGGCGAGGTGCTGTCAGTGGGAGATGTGGTCACTGTGTGGGTACTGGGTGTGGATGAGAAGAAAAAGCGCATCAGTCTGACCATGAAGCGGCCGAAATAATGATAGATCCGATCAAAACGCCTGGGAGAGACGCTGATACAGCGCTCTCCCAGGCGTTTTACAGCCCGGCGGGCCGAGATGCTCTCTCGGCCCGCCGGGCTGTTTTATGTGTCCTCCGGCAGATCGTCGATATAGCTTTCCAGACGCAGGGCCAGGCTTTCGTCCACCACCAGGACATTGATGAGGCCGCTGCGCAGGACGCTCAGGGCGGAGGGAAGGGTGTTCTTTCCCGTGAGGATGCCGATGGAGTAGGGGATCTTCCGAAGCTGCTCCTGACTGATGGCCAGGATCCGGTCGTTGATGCCGGCGTTGCAGGAGTGCCCGTTCTGGTCGAAATAATATCCGCAGACGCAGGAGACCACCCGCACCTCGCTGAGCTGGAGAAGGTCCGCCTTGGTGAGCCACTCCTGCCGGGAGAGGTTCCGGGCATACAGGTCGGGCTGGCTCACTTCAAAGATGGCCACGTCGATGTCCTGATAGCGCTTCATGGTGTTGTGCAGCAGCGCGTTATCCAGCAGCTCCTGCTTGGTCCGCTTGGAGCGGACCATCAGCGGGGCATTGAGGACATAGCCGGTGCCGTTGAGCTTGGAGACAAAGAGAGAGATGAGCCCGTTGGATTCCTCCAGAGAGGCGGTGGAGGAGGCCGCCCCCAGCATCTGAATCACATCCACATGGAGGTTGTATTCATTTTTGAGGTTCCGGCCGGTGTAATAACAGGCTCTGCCCCGGCCCACCCCCAAAAGCATGTTGTCCTGAAGGATGCTCTCCAGGTAGAGGGCCACCCGTTCGCCGGCATGGCGGGCCACCCGCTCCTCAGAGGAATCGGAGGGGACGATGATGGCGTCCTTCAGGCCAAAGGCGCCGCACAGCTTGTGGCCCAGCTCCGGGCGTTTGGAGATGTTGTCGTGGACGACGATCTCCACAATGCCGTCATCAACGCACTTTTTCAGGATGCGGGAGATGTTGGAACGGCTCATTCCGGTGGCGGCGGCGATCTGATCCTGGGATTCGCCATTGATGTAATACATCTTTGCGATATCGATGGCGGTTTGTTTTCTGTAAGCTGCGTTCATGATGATTCCAACTCTGTATGTAAAAGTTTCCTGCCGTTCGGTGTCCCTTCCGGGGAGAACGTCTGGTGCGGAATCTGGACTCCGGAAGAGAGAAGCGGCAAATTACATAATTATACCATATCACGTTTTTGAGTAAATGTGAAGAAAAGAAATTTTGGTTAAATGTGAAAAGAGGGCTTGTTTTCATCAAATTTGTTCATGGCAGAAAACGAGATTTTTACAGAATTTTTATCCTGCTTGATGAAAATGTGAAGCATTTTGCATAATATATTTGCGAAAAATTGTCGTTTTTGACTAGACTGACTCGTTTCACATTGAACAAAATCCATCTTTTTTTAAAAATATTGACAAATGTTACTTTTGGGCGTATAAAAGAAAATAGAAACGAAAATGGAAATGAAACACAGCGGTCGCAAAGAGTAATGGGGCACATGCGGCATGGCTCCGGCCGCCGGTTGAGGCCCCGGCGGCGGATCGGAAATTTGACCGAACAGGTTGGAGGGGTTGTGTCTTATGGATAAGAAATACGCGATCGGAATGGATTTCGGCACGCTTTCTGCCCGGGCGGTGCTGATCGACCTCAGTACGGGGGAGGAAGCTCTCTCTTCCGTCTATGGGTATCAGGACGCTGTTATCGATGAGATCCTTCCCAATTCCAACGTGAAGCTGCCCTCTGATTACGCGCTGCAGAATCCGGTGGACTATCGGGACGCCACCATCGGCCTTCTGAAGGACATCTGTGTCAACTCCCATGTTCCGCCGGAGGATATTATCTCGATCGGCCTGGATTTTACCGCCTGCACCGTCGTGGCGGTGGATGAGGAGATGTGCCCGCTGTGCATGCAGAGCGCGTTCGCCCGCAATCCCCACAGCTGGGTCAAGCTGTGGAAGCACCATGGAGCGCAGCGGGAGGCCGATCTGATCAATCAGACCGCCCGGGACCGGGGAGAGAATTTCATCCGGCATTACGGGAATACCTCCTCCAGCGAGTGGATGTTCGCCAAGATTCTGGAGACCTATTTCAAGGCGCCCGAAGTCTATCGGGCCACTTATAAATTCATGGAAGCGGGAGACTGGATCGTCTGGCTGCTCACCGGAGCGGTCACCACCAGCACCTGTATGGCCGGCTTCAAGGCTTTCTGGAACGAAGAGGACGGCTATCCCAGCAAAGAGTTTTTCGCGGCCATTTCTCCGGAACTGGCCGATGTGACCGACAAGCTGGTCCAGGATGTCTACACCGTGGGCAGCCGGGCCGGCGGACTGACGGAGACCATGGCCCGGGCCACGGGACTGAAGGCGGGGACCAGCGTGTCCGTATCCATGATCGACGCCCACGCGGCGGTACCGGTGGTGGGAGCCACCGGCGGGAACTCCTTCATGATGACCATGGGCACCTCCATCTGCCACATTCTCCTGAGCAAAAAAGAGATCCTGATGGACGGTATCTGCGGGGTGGTGAAGGACGGCGTCATCCCCGGCTATTACGGCTATGAGGCGGGACAGGCCGCCGTGGGAGATATCTACGACTGGTTTATTACCCACTTTGCCTCCGATGAGTGTTACGACAGCGCCTCCCAGAAAAATGTCTCGCCCTTTACGGTGATGGACGAGCGGGCGGCGGCTCTGAAGGCGGGAGAGAGCGGCCTGCTGGCCCTGGACTGGTGGAATGGGAACCGCTCCATGCTCAACAACGCCAACCTGACCGGCCTCATTATGGGCATGACCCTGAACACCCGTCAGGAGGACGTCTACCGGGCGCTGATCGAGGCCACCGCCTTTGGAACGAGGAACATCGTGGAGTGTATGCAGAAGCAGGGCATCTCGGTGGAACACATTTACGCCTGCGGCGGATTGTCCCGGAAGAGCCGGCTGGTGATGCAGATCTTTGCCGATGTGCTGGGCAGGGACATCACGGTGACCTCCATTGAGCAGACCACCGCCTACGGCGCGGCTATGTACGGCATGGTGGCGGCGGGGAAGGAGCGGGGCGGATTCGATACCTTTTCCGAGGCTTCCAGGGGCCTGTTCAGCGGGGCGGAGAAAATTTTCCGGCCCGACATGGACAACCATAGAATCTACTCTCAGCTTTTCCAGTATTACCAGCGGCTGACAGATATTTTCGGCCGGGACTGCAAGGATGTCATGCCGGCGTTGAAACGGATCCGCGATGAAGTGGAGGCGGAAAGTGACTGAGTGTGCCTGACGTAAGCAGAGAAAGGAGTTTTGAAGAACATGGCGCAGCAGGATAACATGCCCCAAAAGGGTGAAGTGATTATCGAAGCGAAAGACATCGTCAAAAATTACGGCCACCTCCAGGCGCTCCGGGGGGCAAATCTGAAGATCCACGCCGGAGAGGTCACGGCGCTTTTGGGGGACAACGGCGCGGGCAAATCCACTATGGCCAACATCATCTGCGGCGCCATTCCCCGCACTTCCGGCACTCTGATCTGCCGGGGGAAGGAAGTGAACGTGCAGTCCATCCATCAGGCCCAGGAGATGGGCATTCAGGTGGTCTATCAGGACCTGGCCCTGGCTCCCGACCTGAGCGTACCCAACAATATCTTCCTGGGCCGCGAGATCATCAAGGACACCTTCTTCGGACGGCTGTTCAAGCTTCTGGACACGCAGAAGATGACCGAGATCAGCAAGGAGCACCTGGCGGAGCTGGGCATCGGCCTGAAGTCCATGAGCGTGCCGGTGAAGTCCCTGTCCGGCGGCGAGCGGCAGGCCCTGGCGGTGGCCCGGGCGGTCATGTGGTGCACTTCCGCCCTGATCATGGACGAGCCCACCGCGGCTCTGGGCGCCCGGCAGCAGGCGCTGGTCTATCAGACCATGCGGGCGGCGGCCAACAAGAATCTGGGCGTGCTGGTGATTTCCCACGATATCCCCAAGATGATCGAGGTGGCGGACCGGATCTGCATCATGCGGCAGGGTATGGTGATCGCCGACCTGATGGCAAAAGAGACCAATCTGCAGACCGTCCTGTCGCTGATGCTGACAGGTCAGGCATAAGTCATTAAGAAGAAAGGAGCGGTCAAGGTGGAAGATAAAGATGTAACCCGGGTAGAGAAACCGAAAAGCGCGGAAGAGCTCCTGAAGAGCAAGGGCGTGTCCAGCATAGAGCAGAAGGGGCAGACCAAAATCCAGGCTTTTCTGGGCTCCTCCATGGCATTTGTCATTGTCCTTGAGGTAATGATCATTATTTTCTTCGGCGTCCTGTCGAAGCCGGGGACATTCCTGACGGTGACAAACTTCATGAATATCCTCCTGAACTCCTCCCAGATGGTGATTCTGGCCATCGGCCTGACCTTCGTCATCGCCAGCGGCCATATGGATCTCTCTCTGGGCATGAACCTGATCCTGTCGTCCATCATTGGTTCGAAGGTGTTCAAGGCGGTGGCCTCCACTCCTGAACTGCTGAGCCAGGGTGAATATCCCCGTCTGGGGCTGGGCATCGTGGCCGGAATCGCGGCGGCGATCCTCTGCGGCATGCTGTGCGGCGGAATCAACGCCTTTACCACCTCAAAACTGAAGCTGGTCCCCTTTATCGCGACGCTGGCCAGCATGTACATCTTCCAGGGCGCGGCCATGGTCATCTGCAACGGCGCCCAGGAAAAGAACCTGCCCCGGATCTTCCAGACCTATTTCGGACATGCCAAGCTCTTCGGCGTGATTCCCTACCAGGCTATTCTCGCCATCGCGCTGGGCGTCATCTTTGCCCTGATCATGCGCTACACCAGGTTCGGCCTGTATGTCCGGGCCATCGGCTCCAACCGGGAGTCCGCCCGCCGGGCAGGCATCAAGGTGGAGATGAACTGCTTCAAGATCTATATGCTGCTGGGCGCCATGGCCGGTGTCGCAGGCTGCTTCGATGTGGCCCGCTACTCCACCACAAACCCCTCCGGCCATATCTCCGACGGTATGATGGCCATCATGGCCGTGGTCATGGGCGGTACCAGTATGAAGGGCGGCATCGCCTCGGTTCCCGGCGCTATGCTGGCCGTGCTGATCCCCGTCACCCTGCAGACCGGGATGGTCGTGCTGGGAATGAACTCTTATTTCCAGCTGATCGTCACCGGCATCTTCCTCATCATCGCCGTCTATGTAGACTATGTCCGCAATTTGAAGCCCAAGAGCTGAGCACTCGGAACTTGATGTGGTGCTACTTCCGAAAGGAATTAACACAATAAAATTTAGGAGGATAACAACATGAAAAAGACACTTGCCGTTTTCCTGTCCCTGACCCTCTCTCTTGGCATACTTGCCGGATGCGGCGGAAATTCCGCCGAGTCTGCCGCTCCCAGTGAGGCGGCTGAGTCCGCTGCTGTCGAGAGCCCCGCTGCGGAGAGCGATCGCGTCTACATCGGCGCCGTGGCCGCCGAGGCCGGCATCCCCTACTTCACCACCATGCAGTGGGGCGCCATGGATGCCGCTGAGGACTACAACGTGGAGCTCTACTGGACCGGTCCTGCCGAGTGGGATTTCTCCAAGCAGCAGAACTACATTGACGGTGTGCTTGCCACGAACCCCGACGCCCTGCTGCTGGTCCCCACTGACTCTGACGCCTACATTTCCTACGTGGAAGAATGGATGGCGGACGGTCTGCCCGTCATCTGCTGCGACGCTGTACTGAAGGAGCATGTGGACCTGGTGGGCTACAACTCCAACCCCTATGAGGGCGGCGCCACCGCCGCGAAGATTTTCTTCGAGATGAACGGCCCCGGCGGCGTGTATCAGCCTGTCTCCACCAACCCCGGTGCCTACGGCGCCAACCTGCGTACCAATGGCTTTATCGATACCATGAAGGAACTGGATCCCACCTGCAAGATGCTGGAAGTCCTGTATCCCACCAATGACGCCAACAAGGCCGCTGAACTGGTCTCCGCCTCTATCACCGGCAATCCCGATATGACCGGTATCTTCGTGGCCACCTCCGCTCCTGCTTCCGGTGCCGCCTCTGCCGTCATTGAGGCCGGCAAGTCCGGCGAGATCAAGGTCGCTGCCTTCGACGCCGATCCTCAGCAGGTCCAGGACCTGAAGGGCGGTATTTACGATGTACTCATCGCCCAGGATCCCTACCAGATGGGCTATGACGCTGTGATGAACCTGGCCAAGTACGTCCGCGGTGAGATCACCGAGGAAGATCTGGCCGCCACCTTCAACGATTCCGAGGTGGATGGCGTTGTCCACTATGATACCGCCGCCCTGACCCGGGAAAACATCGACAACCCCGAGAACAAGAAGTTCCAGTACATCGCTGAGCTTTCCGACGTGGGCTATTAAGCTGACTGACCCCGCCGCTCATACAAGCACAAGCTATAAGGAGAGAATAAGATGCCTATCAAAGTTCTGTACTGTGGTGATACCCAGGTCAACATGACCACCCACGCCAAGGGGATCGACACCTGGACCTTTACGTATTACAGTGATTCCGCCAAGTGGCTGCGGGACGTGATCGCGGAGCAGACCGACATGGTGTGCACGCACATCCCCAACGAGCGGGTGATCGCGGAGATGCCGGACACGGTGGAGAAGCTGAAGGAGTATGACGTGGTCATTCTCAGTGACTGCGGCTACAACAATGTAGTGCTTCAGCCGGGTAATACCCCACCCTTCCGTATCCCCATGGGACCTGACCGTGTGCAGGCCATCTATGACTATGTGCAGCAGGGCGGCGGCCTGATCATGGTGGGCGGCTGGCTGTCTTACTCCGGTATGCAGGGCAAGGGCATGTACGGCGGCACCAAGATCGAGGAGCTGCTGCCGGTGAAGTGCATGCCCCGGGGCGCCGATGACCGGATGGAAGTGACCGCGGGCTATATGATGCAGATCGAGGATCCGGAGCATCCCATCGTGAAGGGGATCGACTGGAGCATTCCGTACTGTCTGCTGGGGTATAACAAGACCTTCCTGCGGGAGGACGCCCATCTGATCGCCTCCTACAACGGGGATGTGCAGATGGCCACCCGTCAGGTGGGGAAGGGCCGTTCCTTCTCCTACTGCAGCGATGTGACTCCCCACTGGGCGGGCAACTTCTTCGATCATCCCCAGTACAAGGAGCTGTGGATGCGGATTATCCGCTGGACTGCCGGCGCGCTGAAGTGAGCGAAGCTCCTGGCGGGTAAGGTCCCGCTTGACAAAGCATTCATGAAACGGCCCGCCGCGGAAGAATTTTCTGCGGCGGGCCGCTCTATTCTGCAGAGAAGTGCGCCGAAGGGCGGCAGAACAGGCGGGAGGTGCCCCGGGATATGAAAAGTGCCGGCACGGCGGGCCGGAACAGGCTTTGGCTGTTTTTCTGTATTTATTTTCTGTTCTGGATGGCGTTCAATACATTGGAGCCCTATCTCGGTGTATTCCATGAGTCCCGGGGCCTCACCGGAACGCAGATCGGGATGGCCACCAGCATTTTTTCCATCGCCACCGTGATCGCCGCTCTGATCAGCGGGGTCATTGAAGATCGGATGGGGCGGCCCGGCACGGTGGTGGGGCTCCTAATGGTGGGAATGCTGATGAGCACGGGGGCACTGTATCTGAGCCACAGGGCGGCGCTGACGTTTGCCGCGGTCTTTTTCTACGGCTTTTGTTTTTCCCCGGTGAACGGAATCGTGGACAAGGTGCTGCTGGATGAGCTCCAGGACCAGCCGGAGCGGTTTTCCCTCTTCCGGACCGGAGGTACCGCCGGCGCCGGCGCGGGGGTCATTCTGGCCGGCCTTCTCTACAATGGAGAGTCGTTTTTCGGCACATTTTCCGCTTTTTGGCTGCTGGCCGCCCTGTGCGCGCTATGCGCCCGCTCCATGCCCCAGGAGCATCTTTCCCGGACACAGATCCCCCGGGTGCAGGACTATCTGGATCTGGTCAGGAATCCGTATTTTATTCCCATTTACCTGACGATGGCCCTCTGGGGCTTCACCGAGAGCAGCGTTCTGCAGTTTCTGGCCCTCTACATCACCGGACAGGGGTACCCGGCCAGACTGACGAGCGTCTTTGTGGCGGCGGCAATGGTGGGGGAATTTCTCGGCTTTTTGATCGTTCCCCGCCTTCTGAAACGGATGGACCTGCGCAGGCTGCTGTCCGCGGCCTTTCTGCTGGAATTCCTCCGGGTGGGAGGGCTGGCCCTGATGGGGCGTCTTCCGCTGGCTCTGGTGGTGTTCGTTCAGTTTCTGGGGGGCGGGTGCTACGCCATTCTGTATTCCGTCATCACCCAGGTCATCAACCGGATCTATCCCGCCCAGGTCAGCTATTCCGCCCATTCCCTCAAGCTGGTTGCCAGCCGGGGCGTGGGGATGACCTGCGGCTCACTGATGCTGGGTGCCTTTTTTGACCGGGGACAGATCACGGCCGGGTACTGGATCCTGACGGTGACGGCGGGGATCCTGATGATCTACTATCTGCTCCCCATTCGGAAAGACCGTTTGATATGAGGCGCTTTCACACAGAGAAAACACGGGAGAAAAGCATCTGCTTTTCTCCCGTGTTTTTTGGAACGTCCCTGTTACTCTTCTTCCGCTGCCGGCAGAGTGACGGTGAAGGTGCTGCCTTTTCCCACCTCGCTGGTCAGGGATACGCTGCCGCTATAAAGCTGGCAGATATGCTTGACGATGGCCAGCCCCAGTCCAGTGCCTCCGGTCTGCCGGGAACGGCCCTTGTCCACCCGGTAAAACCGTTCAAAGACACGGCTCTGGGCCTCTTCCGGAATGCCGATCCCGTTATCAGACACGGCGATAATCATCTCGCTGCCGGAGCGGCGGACCGAGACATCGACTTTTCCGCCGGATTCCCGGCTGTATTTCACGGCATTTTCTATCAGATTGATCAGCAGCTCCTTGAGCCGCCCGGCGGAGATCCTGGCCAGACCCGCCTCTCCGCTGACCGAGAGGGCCACCCCGGCCTGGACGGCTTTGGGCTCCAGCAGCTTGGCGGCCTCATTGGCGGCTTCCAGCGGGGAGGCGGTCTCATCGGACTGGTCAATGGCGACGCTCTCCAGTTCCGAAAGCTTCAGAATGTCGTTGATGAGCTCAATGAGCCGGTCCACCTCCACCCCGATCATGGTGAGGAACCGCTTTTGATCCTCCTCACTTTTCACCATCCCGGAGGCGAGCATGTCGGTAAAGCCTTTGATGGAAGTGAGGGGGGTCTTCAGTTCGTGGGAGACGTTGGCGGTAAACTGGGAGCGGATGCCTTCCGCACGCTTCAGTTCGGTGACATCGGAGATCAGGAGGGAGGTGCCGACAGGCTTTCCCTCATACTGCCGCTCTGATACCGGGGAGAGGAAAAGCCGGACTTCGCGGCTGCCCAGGGCGGGCTCCTGGAGATCCAGCACCACGGGGGTCTTGTCCCGGCGGGTGGTCTCCAGGGCCTGCCGCACCTTTCGGCTGCGGATGAGCACCTGGACTCCGCCGTTCTCCGCCCCCTCGGGAATGCCGAACAATTCCCGGGCGGAGCGGTTGATGGCCAGGATGTTGTCCTGCTCGTCCAGAAGGATCAGCCCCTCGTCCATGCACTCCAGAATCAGATTGACTTTGTCCCGTTCGGACTTCACCCGGTCCAGATATTCTCCCAGTCGGGCGATGAGCTTTTCAATGTAGCGGAGGATGGGCCGCAGCTCGTCGTCAGCCTCGTATTCTTTCAGTTCGCCGGCACTGCTGCTGCCTTCCAGAACTCCCTGGAGGGAAGAACTGACCACACCAAGGGGCTCCAGCAGCTGCCGCGCCATTCGGCCGGACAGAAGAAAGGCCAGGATCAGGGCGATCAGGGCGGACAGAATCAGGGGAGGAAGCCCCTCCATTACCAGGGAGTCGATGGAGGACAAGGGCATGGCTGCCCGCCCGACCATGCCGTCGGTAAAGGCTTTGGCTACGTAGAGAAGCGGGACTCCCACAGTTTCAGAGGACCGTGTGGCCTCGCCCCAGCCGGAGGCCAGAGCGGCCTGTACCTCAGGCCGGTCCAGATGGTTCTCGGTGGTATCGCTCTCTGAGTCGGCCACTACCCTGCCGCTGGCGTCAATAATGGTGAGCCGTTTCTCCGGCGCGGCCGCCAGAAAGACCTTCATGGCGTGTTCGGGGTCGGTGGTCTGGCTCTGGGCGTCCACCAGGTCCAGAAGCTCGTGCAGGCTCTGCCGGGCGGACTCCATTTCCTGCCGGTGAAGGCTCCATACGCCGGCCGTGCCGGAAATGAGTAAGGCGAGGATCACGATGAGCATGGTGCCCGCCGTTAGTTTCTTTTTCATGGTTGCTTGCCCCCTAAGAAAGAACTGTGCAGAAGTTTCGCGGGGAACAGGATGCAGCCCCTGCCGATCAAGAGGCAGGGGACATCTTGTAGCCGACCCCCCGCACAGTGGTGATGATATCCTCCCCCAGCTTCTGACGGAGGGCCTTTACATGCATGTCCACGGTCCGGGTCTCCCCGGTGTAATCGTAGCCCCAGACCGCCCGGAGGATCTCATCCCGGGTGAGCGCGATCCCCTGACGGGAGCAGAGCAGACGCAGCAGCTCAAACTCTTTGTAGGTCAGCTCCACTTTCTGCCCAGCCTTTCGGACTTCCCGGGCGGCCGGGTCGATCTCCAGATCGCCCCGGCGCAGGATCTGGCCCGAAGTTCCCCTCGCACGGCGCAGGACGGCCTTTACCCGGGCCTGAAGCTCCATGATGCCGAAGGGTTTTACCACATAGTCATCGGCCCCGGCTTCCAATCCGGCCACCCGATCCATCTCGGCGGTGCGCGCGGTGAGGAAGATGACCGGGATCTCGGCGGTCGCGGTTCCCGCCCGGAGGCGGCGCAGGATCTCCACCCCGTCCATGCCGGGGAGCATCACGTCCAGAATATAGAGGACCGGAGGCTGCTGATCTGCCTCGCCGGCGAAGAGATCCTCTCCGGACTCATAGGAGCGAACCTCATAGCCCACAGTCTGAAAATAATAACGCAGCATCTCGCGGATGCTTCCGTCATCCTCTACGATCACAATGGTATCGGTCATGAGTCCTGCTCCTTTTATGTCAATAAATAGCGGCCCGGGGATGGGTTTATCCCACCAGTTCGCCGGTGACGCAGTAGATGGCCCACTGGGCGATGTTCACCGCGTGATCCGCGATGCGCTCCAGATATTTTGCGATGATGATGAGGTCGATGGCCCGGTCGGCCTCCTCACGGTTGCCCACCAGAAGCTCGACCAGCTCCTTCTTCACCCGCTGGAAGAGGTCATCCACCTCATCGTCCAGGGCGATGACCGCCTTGGCGGCATCCACGTCCCGGTTGGCATAGGCGAAGATGGAGCGTTTTACCATGACGGCGGCCTTCTGGCTCATGGAGCGGATGTCCACCAGATCCTGAGCGGCCTGAGCCGCTCCCGGCCAGAGCAGGGAGAGCTCGGCAATGTTGGCGCACTGGTCCCCGATGCGCTGGAGGTCTGTGACCATCTTCAGCGCCGCGGAAATGGTCCGCAGGTCCCGGGCCACCGGCTGCTGCTGGAGAAGGAGCCGGAAGCACCGGTTTTCAATGTCCCGCTCCATCTCATCCATGGTCTTGGTCAGCTCCATGGCCTCGTGGGCAGCAACGTCCTCATCGGAGGAGAGGGACTCGGTTACCGTGTCGATGGCGTCCTCGGCGGCGGCGGCCATGTTGATCATCTCGTAATTGAGCTCCTGGAGCTCGGCGTCAAATGTTTTCCGCATGACAGTGCCTCCTTTAACCGAAGCGGCCGGTGATGTAGTCCTCGGTGCGTTTGTCCTTTGGCATGGAGAAGAGCTGGGTGGTGTCCCCGAATTCAATGAGATGGCCCAGCAGGAAGAACGCGCATTTGTCGGATACACGGGTGGCCTGCTGCATGTTGTGGGTGACGATGATGATGGTGTAATCTTTTTTCAGATCGGAGATCAGATCCTCGATCTTGGAGGTGGAAATGGGATCCAGGGCGGAGGTGGCCTCATCCATCAGCAGGACGTCGGGCTCCACCGCCAGGGCGCGGGCGATGCAGACGCGCTGCTGCTGTCCGCCGGAGAGGCCCAGGGCCGATTTTTTCAGCCGGTCCTTCACTTCATCCCAGATGGCGGCGCCCCGGAGGGACTTTTCCACGATATCATCCAGCTGGGACTTGCTGCGGATACCGTGGGTCCGGGGTCCGTAGGCGATGTTGTCGTAGATAGACATGGGGAAGGGATTGGGCTTTTGAAAGACCATGCCGATCTGCTTCCGCAGCCAGGTCACATCCACCTGCGGATCATAGATTTCCTGCCCCCGGTAGGTGACAGAGCCGGTGATCTTGATACCGGGGACCAGATCGTTCATCCGGTCAAGGGTCTTGAGAAAGGTGGATTTGCCGCAGCCGGAGGGGCCGATCAGGGCGGTGACCTGTTTTTCGGGGATATCCATATCTACGCCGTGGAGGGCCTGAGTAGAGCCGTACCACAGGTCCAGGCCGCGGGTGGCAATGATAGGCGTATTTTCCATCGTCAAGCTCTCCTTAGTTTTTTGCCCACCCATTTGGCGGACAGATTGATGATGAGAGTGAGGAGCATGAGAATGGAGGCGATGGCAAAGCCGGTCTCAATTTTTCCACGCTCCATGGTGTACATATAGAGGGCCACAGTGAGGCTGCCGCCGGAGGTGGTCAGCAGCTGGCTCAGCCCATTGAGGCTGAACAGATTTTTGATGAGAACCGAGGCGCTGCCGGCGGTGTACAGCAGGGCGGCGGACTCACCCACAATGCGGCCCACGGCCAGAATGCAGCCGGTGACAATGCCGTCCACCGAGGAGGGGAGGACCACTGTGCGGATCATGTGCCACTTGCCGCTGCCCAAGCCCAGAGCGGCCTCCCGATAGGACTGAGGCACTGTTTTCAGTGACTCCTGGGTGGTGCGGACGATGGTGGGCAGGATCATGATGACCAAGGTGAGGATGCCCGCCCGGATGGAGCTTTTCCAGCCCAGAGCCTGGACAAAGAAGAGCATGCCCACCAGACCGAAGAGGATGGAGGGAATGCCGGTGAGGGTCTCGGTGGCGAACTCGATGATCTCCACCATCCTGCGGTTGGTGGCATATTCGGTGAGATAGATGGCTGCCCCGACCCCCAGAGGCAGCACGATGAGGAGAGTTCCGATGATGAGCGTCAGAGTGTTGATCAGGTTGGGCAGGATGCCGATGACATTATTGAGTACGCTGGGCTCGGTGGAGAGCAGCTCCCAGGTCACGTTGGGGAGACCCCGGAAAAAGATATAGCCAATGAGAATGACCAGCAGGGTGCAGGTCAGGGCGGCGGAGAAGTAGAGCAGGAAACGCAATACCCGGTCATAGATGACGCGGCGGGGGGAGCGGTGTTCCAGTTCCATCAGTATAACACCCCTTTCGCCAAATTACTATTTGTTCTTGTCCCGCTTGAGCAGAACGTTGAGCAGGACATTGATGAGCATGATGAAGAGAAAGAGCACCAGTGCGATGGAGAAGAGCGCGTTGCGCTGGAGACTGCCGTAGCTGGCATAGGACATCTCCGAGGCAATGGCGGTGGTGAGGAACCGGACGCTCTTGAACAGCCCCGGCATGTTGGGCACGTTGCCCGCCACCATCATGATGGCCATGGCCTCGCCAATGGCCCGGCCGATGCCCAGCACCACGGCGGCGGCGATTCCGCTGGAGGCGGCAGGGACGCTGACCCGGAAATAGGTCTCGATCTCAGTGGCGCCCAGAGCCAGAGAGGCCTCCTCATACTCCTTGGGGACGGCGTTCAGAGCGGTCTCGGACACTGAGATGATGGAGGGGAGGATCATGACGGCCAGCACCACCATGGCGGCCAGCAGCGTGGCCCCCGATGCCAGGTTGAAGGCCATCCGGATGGCGGGCACCAGCACCGTCATGCCGATTAGGCCGTAGACCACCGACGGGATTCCCGCAAGCAGATCCACGGCGGTGCGGA
>JAQXNP010000104.1 GCA_029098065.1 Clostridiales bacterium
CCGTCAGGCGATGGAGAAGGCCGGCCTGAAGATCGAGGACATCGACCTGATCGAGTCCAACGAGGAGTTTGCGGCGCAGTCCATCGCGGTGGCGCGTGAGCTGCACTTCGACATGAGCAAGGTGAACGTGAACGGCGGCGCCATCTCCATCGGCCACCCCGTGGGCTGCTCCGGCGCCCGGATCGTGGTGACCCTGCTCCACGAGATGATGAAGCGGCCCGAGGCCAAGTACGGCCTGGCCACCCTGTGCATCGGCGGCGGCCAGAGCGTGGCCACCATTTACGAGAAGTGCGAATAAAAAACAACCCGGCGCGGCGGCACAGCTTCGGCTGTGCCGCCGTTTTTTCCTGAAATATACCGGGGATTTCCGTGGCAAAACATCTTTTTCCGAACGCGGGAGCTTCTGCCGGATTGTCCGGCGCTGCCTGGACTTTTGGGACGAGACGGCGGTTTTCATTGTCTCGACAGATAAAAAGTGGTACAATAACGCCTGTAGTGGCGGCTCTGGCAGGAATCCGCCCGCTTTTTGCTCCGGAGCGTCCCCGGCCTGCGGGGGCGGACGGAGTCAAAATCATCCAAGGAGGATACACATGAAAAAAATTCAATTGATCGCAGGAACGCTGGCGCTGGCCCTGCTGGCCGGGTGCTCCACCGGGGCAGATCTGGCGGCTGATCCCGACGACATCGCCTATCAGACCGCGGATATCCGGCGGGACAGGGCGATCCTCACCGTGGACGGACAGGAAGTCACCGCCGAAGAGTATCTGTTCTGGCTGGTGAACGCCATCGCGGCCCAGAAATACTACGGCAATCTCAGCGATGACACCGCCTGGGAGGAGACCCTGGGGGATGACGGTACCCCGACTGCCGAGGCCCTGAAGGCCGACGCACTGGAGACCGCCAAACTTTACCGGGTGATCGAAACCAGGTCCCAGGAGGCAGGGGTGACTCTGACCGACGAGCAGGAGAGCGAACTCTCCAGCGAGATCGACCAGCTAATAGAGAATCTGGGAGGCGAGGAGGCCTATCAGTCCTATCTGGAACAGCTGTGTATTTCGGAAGAGGGATTTTTGAGGCTCAACCGGGTCTATTTCCTCAACCAGGGACTTCTGGAGAAGATGACGGAGGACGGGGAACTGGATGATCTGGACGATTTTCTGGAAGAGCAGGGCACCTATGCCGCCAAGCATATTCTGATCTCCACCCGGCGTCTGGGAGAAGACGGGTATACCTACGAGGACTTTACCGAGGAGGAAAAAGCCCAGGCGCTCCAGAAGGCCGAGAATATCCGGAAAGAACTCGCCGAGGCGGGGGACACCGAAGAGAAATTTGACGAGCTGATGAACCAGTACAGCGAGGACGGCCGGGATGAAAACGGAGACCTGTACAGTCCGGAGGGATATACCTACATTGCCTCCGGGCAGATGGTCAGCGAATTCGAGGAGGCGGCGCGGTCTCTGAAGGTCGGGGAGATCAGCGACCCGGTGGAGACTCAGTTCGGCTATCACATCATCATGCGGATCGAGCCCGACCAGGAGCAGGCCCGGACGGACAAGTTCAGCGACATGACCCGCCAGTGGGTGGAGGGCGCGCAGGTGGTGACCACCAAGGCCTATGACGAGCTGGACCCCAAGACCTTTTACGACCGGCTCCAGGAAGTGACAGAGGCCAGAGAGGCCGCGCGGGAGGCCGCCCAGAGCGCCGCTCCCAGCGAAAGCCCGGCTGAGGAAAGCGCCGATCCCGGCGAAAGTCCGGCGGCGGAGAGCGCCGGCCAATAAGATCAAACATTTGAAAGAGGGGCTGTGGAGTGTGACCGCTTCACGGCCCTCTTTTTTGAGATAAAATGGAAAATTGCGGGCTTTGATCCCGGATTTTTTCGAGTATTTTCGACTTTTTCCCCATTTTGATGGGAACGCTGGTAAAATAGGGGTGCTGGGAAATTTGTTCCAACAGAATGATAGAGGGAGCCCCCCGCGGGGAAAGAGAGACCATGTGTGTGCGGAGGGCGGCAAAACCGGCTGCCGGGCAGGCGGCTGAGCGTTATATCCGGCTCTGGCGCGCTCCCAAACAGAGAAAGGGGAACGAGGCATGACAGACATCGAGAGAATCGAAACGGGGTGGGGGCCTGACTATGCGGACAGACAGAAAACGTAACGGCCCCATTCGGACTCTGATCGTCCGGGGAGAGCCTTCCGTTTGGAATGTGAGGACGGACTATCTGGAGAACTGGGAAGAAACTCAGGTGGTCGGGGTGACGGGAAATGGCCAGGAG
>JAQXNP010000105.1 GCA_029098065.1 Clostridiales bacterium
AAGGACACCATTTCCAAGCAGTACGACCACCGGTTCAAGGATATTTTCCAGGAAATCTTTGACGCCGAATACAAAGCCAGATTTGATGCGCTGGGCATCGAGTATTTTTACACTCTTATTGATGACGCGGTGGCCCGGGTCATCCGCTCGGAGGGCGGCTTCATCTGGGCCTGCAAGAACTACGACGGCGATGTGATGAGCGACATGGTTTCCACCGCCTTCGGCTCTCTGGCCATGATGACCAGTGTTCTGGTCTCTCCTGACGGCAACTATGAGTATGAGGCCGCTCACGGCACCGTCACCCGCCACTACTACAAATACCTCAAAGGGGAGGAGACCTCCACCAACCCCATGGCCACCATTTTTGCCTGGACGGGGGCGCTGCGCAAGCGGGGCGAGCTGGACAATCTGCCCGCCCTGCCCGCCTTTGCCGACAAGCTGGAGGCCGCCTGTATCGCCGTCATTGAGGGCGGCACCATGACCAAAGATCTGGCCGGTCTCTGGGAAGGGGATGTCCCCGCCAACGCGGTGAACAGCCTGGATTTCCTGAAGGCCATCCGGGCCGAGCTGGATCAACGCCTGTAACCATTTCTTACTGCCCTGCGGGCCGCCCCATCCGGGCGGCCCGTTTTCTGTCTGCCGCGGCCTCTGCGCCCGATCGGCGCGAACTTCATTCCTGCCAATCATTACAGCTATACAGTCAAGCCGCCGTCTCATATAATAGAAGCAGTTCTGAAAACAGGAGGCCTGTCATGACCATCCAGCCCATTGGAAACGCCAGCGTAGCGCTATACATCACCCCCGCCGACCTGGCCGAATACGGCTATACCCCCGCCGGGCTCACACTGGCCCAGGCTCTGGTCCTCACCCGGGCGGCCTGTGCCGATGCCGGCATCGTTCTGGAGGGAACTGTGGAGATCGAGGCCTATCCCGAATGCTGCGGCGTGCTCATCTTCGCCCGGGTCCGGCCCGGCGGGGATCAGTGGTTTACCTTTGATGATCTGGAAGCGCTGCTCTCCGCCGCTCTGGCCCTGCGCCCCGCCGCGCCCGACGCCGCCCTCTGGTGGTGGGAAGGCCGGTATTGGCTCTCTCTGCCTGCCGGGGCGGAAAGGGCCGCCGCCGTGTGCTGTGAGTTCGGCGCTCTGGCGTCTCCCGATCCGCTCCGCCGGGCTCGTCTGGAAGAATGCGGCAGCTCCATTTTCTCCCACAACGCCCTGTCCGCCCTCTGTTATCATTTTTTGCGTTTACATTTGTGAGAAATATGCTATAATAGGGATACTGCTCTGGGAGAGGAGGTGCCCTATGGATAAGAGGGGAACCAAGCAGATCGCCAAAAACTCCAAAGCCTTTCACGACTATTTTGTGGAGGAGCGGTACGAGGCCGGCGTAGTCCTGTCGGGCACCGAGGTCAAATCCATCCGCCAGGGCGGCGTCAATCTGAAGGACAGCTGGTGCCAGGTCAAGGGCGGGGAGCTGTGGCTCTACGGGGTACATATCAGCCCCTATGAAAAGGGCAACATCTTCAACAAGGACCCCCGACGCAACCGGAAGCTGCTCATGCACAAGCGGGAGATTTTCAAACTCCAGATGGCAGCCCAGAAGGACGGGCTGGCGCTGGTGCCCCTGTCCCTTTATTTCAAGGACTCCAGGGTCAAAGTGGAGATCGGCGTATGCAAGGGCAAGAAACTCTACGACAAGCGGGCCTCAGCGGCGGAGCGGGACTCCAAGCGGGCCATCGACCGGGCCATGAAGGACCGGGGAAGATATTGAAAGGACGTGTTTCCAATGGCGCAGAATCCCATCGTTACCATTGAGATGGAAAACGGCGGCGTGATGAAGGCTGAGCTCTATCCCGAGACGGCCCCCAACACCGTCAACAACTTTATTTCTCTGGTGAAGTCCGGCTTTTACGACGGGCTGATTTTCCATCGGGTCATCCCCGGTTTCATGATCCAGGGCGGTGATCCCCAGGGCTCCGGCATCGGCGGCCCGGGTTACGAGATTCCCGGGGAGTTTACTTCCAACGGGTTCCAAAATGATCTGAAGCATGAGCGGGGCGTTCTCTCCATGGCCCGGACCATGGCGCCCGACTCCGCCGGCAGCCAGTTCTTCATCATGGTGGAGGACGCCCCTCACCTGGACGGCGAGTACGCCGCCTTTGGCAAGGTCATTGAGGGTATGGAGACGGCGGACGCCGTGGTGAACACGCCCAGAAGCGCTTGGAACGACAAGCCCAAGACTCCCCAGCGGATGAAGAAAGTCACTGTGGAGACCTTCGGCGTGGATTACCCCGCGCCCAAGAAGTGCTGAGAATCTGATAGAACGGAACTGCCGATTCCCCCGTACCGGCGGGCCCCGCGCCCGCCGGTACGCGGAACAGCTGTCCTCCCTTCCAGGCTGTCAAAGGCGGCCCGGCCAACGGAATGGGCGTTTCAACAATGAGGGGGCGTACTGGTTTCGACGGGGACGTAGAGGCGGGAATAGCGGGCGGATGCGCCTAACATCCTTAAAATGGGCAAAAACAATTAAACGCCAACGATAACGTTGAGCTCGTCGCGGCTTAAGCCGTGACCGTTCCGCCGGGCAGGGCCACGGGCCCGGACGGGGCGTCGTTGAGTGGCGAACGTGCGTGCGCAAAGCTTTGAGCGCACCATGCATAATGAAGCTACCGAGCCGCTGAGTGTGTCAGTCCACGCTGTGGTAAGGGAATGCAAATGACTGTCTGCGCCCGGAGAAGTTCCCGAGGAAGCGTTTTCGGACGGGGGTTCGACTCCCCCCGCCTCCACCACGTCGTCGCAAGCCACACATCGCTTGCGACGACTTTTTTCAAAAAGTCATCGTGCGCTTATTCTGCCGTTCCCCGCTTCCGAACCGGATTCGCTTCGCCGGATTCCGGTTCCAGTGAGCGGCGAGAACATCCAGAATGAAGCCGCCCGACA
>JAQXNP010000106.1 GCA_029098065.1 Clostridiales bacterium
AGTACCGGCCCTTTTCCGCCAGCAGCTCCTCGTGGCTGCCCTTTTCCTGGATCTGCCCGTGCTCGATGACCACGATGCAGTCAGACTTGCGGACGGTGGACAGCCGGTGGGCGATGACGAATACCGTCCGTCCTTCCATCAGGGCGTCCATGCCCTTCTGGATCAGCGCCTCGGTCCGGGTATCGATGGAAGAGGTGGCCTCATCCAGAATCATCACCGGTGGATCGGCCACGGCCGCCCGGGCGATGGCCAGCAGCTGCCGCTGGCCCTGGGACAGATTGGCCCCGTCCCCGGTGACCATGGTCTGGTATCCCTCGGGGAGGCGGCGGATGAAGGAGTGGGCCCCCGCCGTTTTGGCCGCGGCGATACACTCTTCATCGGTGGCGTCCAACCGGCCGTAGCGGATATTTTCCATCACAGTGCCGGTGAACAGGTGGGTATCCTGAAGCACCGCGCCCAGGGCCTGCCGGAGGGAATTCTTGGCGATGGTCTGAACGTTGAGGCCGTCAAAGGTGATCATGCCGTTCTCGATCTCGTAGAACCGGTTGACCAGGTTGGTAATGGTGGTTTTGCCCGCGCCGGTGGAGCCCACAAAGGCGATCTTCTGGCCCGGGTTGGCGTAAACTGAGACGTCGTGGAGCACCCGCTTGCCGGGAACATAGGAGAAGTCCACATGCTGGAACCGCACTGCACCCCGCAGCTCGGTCAGGTAGTAGTCCTCCCCGGGCACATTGCGCACCTTGCCCCGGATGAGGTGGAGGGAAACCGCGCCGTCGGGGCCGGGATATTTCCAGGCCCAGCCGTGGCCGGCCAGGGCGGACACATCCTCCGCCGGGGCAAAGGTCCCGTCAGGGGAAATAGTGCCCCACACCGGTGCGTCGGAGAGGGCGTCGGGATCCAGGATCCGCCAGCCGTCTCCGTCCCGCTCCGCCTGGCCCAGCTCGGTGAGTTCCTCTCCGTTCCGGAGGATGGGAACCAGCCGGACGCCCGCGTTCTTGGGCGTCTTCCAGGCCCAGACGGCCTCCTTGGTGCCGTCGGTGCGCTCCCGCAGGGCGCCGTTGGCATCCTTGTGGGCGGGAACCAGGATAATCTTCCCCTCGTCGGTCTCGGGCTGAGTGTCCATGACCTCGAAGATCCGCTCGGCGCCGGCCAGGGCGGAGAGCAGCGCGGTCATCTGCTGGGATATCTGGTTCAGGGGCTGGCCCACCTGCTTGGAATAGTTGAGGTAGACCACCAGCCCGCCCAGGTCAAAGCCCTGGAGAACAGACAGCAGGCCTCCCGCCGCCGCGGTGAGGGCATAGCTGATGTTCATCAGATTGCCCGACACGGGCATGATCATGGTGGCGTAGAAGTTGGCCTTCTGAGCCACGTCCCGGTAGGTCTCATTGAGCACTTTGAACTCGGCCTTGGCCTGCTCCTCGTGGGTGAAGGCCTTGACCACCTTCAGCCCCTCGATCATCTCCTGAATGTTGCCGTTGACAGCGCCCAGAGCGGCCTGCTGCTTCTGGTAGAACTTCCGGCTCCGGCCCCCCAGCTTTTTGAAGAGGGTCATGGTCACCGTCAGCACCACCAGCGTCACCAGAAACAGCTTCCAGTTGATGAAAAGCATCATGGCCACCAGCCCCACAAACATGAGGCAGCTGGACAGCATGGACACCACGCTCTGCTCCAGAGCGGTCTGGACGTTGTCGGCGTCATTGGTGAAGCGGCTCATGAGCTCGCCGTGGGGATGTTTGTCAAAGTAGCTCAGAGGCAGATCCTGGAGCCTGTCGAACAGGTCCTGCCGCAGGCGGTTGACCCCCCGCTGGGCCAGCCGCACCATGGTGGCCGACTGGCCGTAGGTGGCCAGGCAGCCCAGGAGGTAGACTGCCACCAGCTTCAGAATGGCCCTGCCCAGCCCGGCGAAATCGGTGCAGCCCGACCAGATGAAGTTGTTGATGATGCCCCGCATCATATAGGAGCCGCCCAGATTGGCGACCACGGAGATCAGCAGACAGGCCAGCACCAGCAGCAGGGGCAGGGGGCTGCGGGTGAGGTAGCCCAGCAGCCGCCGGACGGTCTTGCCCATGTTTTTGGGCTTTTGGTATCCCCCTCTGGGGGGACGGTTGGGTCCCGGCATTATTCACCCACCCCCTCTTGCTGAGATTGATAGATTTCCTGATAGATCGGATTGCCCGCCAGCAGCTCCTCGTGGGTCCCCTGACCGGCGATGTGGTCGTCATCCAGAATGAGAATCTCGTCGGCGTACTGCACCGAGGAGATCCGCTGGGCGATGATGATGACGGTGGTGTCCGCCAGATTTTTCCGGAAGGATTCCCGGATGGCGGCCTCGGTGGCCGAGTCCACCGCCGAAGTGGAGTCATCCAGAATGAGGATGGCCGGCTTCTTCAGCATGGCCCGGGCGATGCACAGCCGCTGCTTCTGGCCGCCGGAGACGTTGACGCCGCCCTGGTCGATGCGGGTGTCGAAGCCGTTGGGGAAGGACATGATAAAATCATAGGCCTGGGCGTCTTTGGCGGCCTGGATGATCTCCTCCTCGGTGGCGTCCGGCTTTCCCCACAGCAGATTCTCCCGGATAGTGCCGGAAAATAGGACGTTGTTCTGGAGCACCATGCCGATGCGGCCCCGGAGTTCCTCCAGGGGATACTCCCGCACGTCCACCCCGTCCACCAGCACCGCGCCGCCGGTGACATCATAGAACCGGGGGATCAGATTGACCATGGAGGACTTGCCGGTGCCGGTGCCGCCCACGATGGCCACAAACTGCCCCGGCTCCACAGTGAAGCTGATGTGGGAGAGCACATCGTCCCCGGTGCCGGTGGCCTGGTACTTGAAGGACACATCCCGGAATTCCACCTTTCCCCTGGGCCGGGGAAGGGCGGCGGTCCGGGGTTCATCCTCGATATCGGGTTCGGTGTCCAGCACCTCCTGGATCCGGTGGGCGCAGGCCTGGGCCCGGGAGAGCTGGAGGAGGGACATGGCCACCATCATGACGCTCATGAGGATCTGGGACAAGTAGTTGATGAAGGCCTGGAGCTGACCCAGGTCAAAGGTAGCCCCCATGACCATCCGGCCGCCGAAGTAGAGCACCGCCACGGTGGCGCCGTTCATGCACAGCATCATGATGGGCATGATGGTGACTATTTTCAGTCCGACGTTCAGGGCGGCATCCATCAGCTCATCATTGGATTTCTTGAACTTCTTCCGCTCGTAGTTTCCCCGGACAAAGGCCTTGACCACCCGGATGGCCACCAGGTTCTCCTGAAGGGTGTTGTTCAGCGCGTCGATTTTCCGCTGCATGGCGTCAAACAGCTTGATGCACACCGACATGACGATGGCGATGATAATCACCATCAGGGGAATAACCACCGCCAGCACCAAAGCCAGCCTGGGGTTGAGCGCCACGCTGATGATCAGGGCGGCGATCAGCATCACCGGCGCCCGGACCAGCATCCGCAGGCCCATGTTCAGCATCATCACCATGTTGTTGACATCGTTGGTCATACGGGTGATAAGGGACGCCGAGGAGAACCGGTCGATATCCGCGAAGGAGAAGGACTGGATCTTGTCAAACAGGGCCTGCCGCAGATTCCCGCCGAAGCCCTGGCTGGCGAAGGTAGAATATTTCGCCCCCAGAACGCCGCAGGTCATGGAGAGGCAGGAGAGGATCAGCATGGCGGCGCCCAATTTGAAGATGTAGCTCACATCTCCGTTGGGGATCGCCGTATCCACGATCTCCGCCATGATCAGGGGCAGGATCATCTCGCAGACGACCTCCAGGATCATCATGACGGGAGACTTGATGGCCTCCTTTTTATAGCCTTGCAAATGGGTGAGAAAAATTTGAAGCAAACTAGGATCCCTCCTTTGATTCGGAAAGAGGACAGGAACATGAGCCGTCCTCCCCCAGGTTGTGCAGCATACGGATCAGAAGCAGGCTCAGACAGTCCTGCTCTTCCCGGGTAAAACCGGCCAGCATCCGCCGGTCCACCGCCCGGAACGCGTCTCCGCACTGATCCACCGCCCGGCGGCCTTTTTCGGTAAGGGTCACCCGGTTGCGCCGGGCATCCCGCTCATCGGTGCTCCGTTCCACATAGCCGCCGCGTTCCATGGATTTGAGAGACATTGCCACTGTGGCGGGGGATAATCTCATCTGCTGGGCCACCTCACGCTGAGAATAGGTCTTTCCCTCTTCCTCCCCCCGGAGGATCGTCAGCAGCATCATGGGTGAACCCAAATCGCCCAGTCCCCGGGCGGCCTGCTCCTCCATCACCCGCCGGCGGTGGGCCTGATGGAGACCATGAAACAGGGCACTGAGCTCATCTTTACAATACACGGCCTCATCTCCAATCATTCGTACCCTGATAATCAGCATACTTACGTAGTATACGACAGCGGATATCAGATTTCAAGTATAAATTGTAAACGTTTTAGAACGGATGTTTGACATTTTTTCTGTTGTATGTTACAATACAAACGCAGATCCAGATAGGAGGGATTTCCATGCCCGCACCCCTGACGTCCAAGCAGGCCGAAATCTATGATTTCATCCTCCAGTACACCCGTGCCAACGGTTATCCCCCGTCTGTCCGGGAAATTGGCGCCGCTGTGAATTTGAAGAGTCCCTCTACCGTCCATTTCCACCTGAAAAAACTGGAGGCTGAGGGGTATATCCAGAAGGCCGACGGCAAAACCCGGGCCATCACTCTCCCGCGGGAGGCCGTGGCGGAGGAGCTGGATGGACACGCCGACCAGATTCCCGTGGTGGGCGATGTGGCCGCCGGTTCCCCCATTCTGGCCCAGGAGTGTGTGGAAGAATATCTGACCTTTGACACCGGCGGACGGGTGGGGGAAGATTTTGCCCTCCGGGTCCGGGGCGAATCCATGCTCTATGCCGGCATCCTGCCGGGCGATCTGGTGGTGGTCCACCGGCAGGAGCATTTTCACAACGGAGACATTGTGGTAGCCCTCTTTGAGGACGAGGCTACTGTCAAGACCTATCAGATGAAAAACGGCCACTTATGGCTCATGCCGGAAAACCCCGATTACCAGCCCATCGACGGCGATGGCTGCGCCCTTCTGGGGCGGGTGACGGCGGTGGTCCGGCGGTATTGAAAAGGAGGTCACTGGTATGGCGGTAGACGTGGAGCAGCTGACCCAGGCGGGTCAGCGGTACATCAAAAAAATGGATCTGGAGGATATGGCGGCGCTGAAGCTTTGCCTTCTGGCCACCGGAACGCTGGCCGGGCTTTCTCTGAAGGGCCGGTTTGCCCGCCGTCTGGCGGCAGTCGGCTGTTCCTTTCTGGCCGCGGGACTGGCGGTGCCTCTGGTAACCCAGTATCTGGATGAGCTGGACCAGACGCCTTCCGCTCCGGAGTCCTTGAACGAAAACTGACAGACAATCACCACATGAGAAAACCGACGGAGACAGCTCTTGTCTCCGCCGGTTTTTTATCATCTGAACTTTCTGCTCTCCATTACCGCCAGCTCATCGCAGCGGTTGTTATATTTTGCCCCACCCGGCTCCCGCCGGGCGGGGGCCCCTCTCTTTTCCTATTTCATGGCCGGAATGAATCCGGCCATGAAGAACTCTCCGCTTCGCTCCGAGATTCACGGCGCTTTTCGCGCCGCCCCATGTTC
>JAQXNP010000107.1 GCA_029098065.1 Clostridiales bacterium
CCGCGACGCCCGCATCGTGCCCATCTACGAGGGCACCTCCGAGATTCAGAAAGTCGTTATCTCCAGAGAGATGATGAAGTAAAATTTTGCAAGACTGATACCCACCTCAGAAACGATCCCATGTCCCCTGGGAGCTTTGTTTCTTCTTTCTCATGTTTGATGGGCCGCCCCGAAAGGGGCGGCCCATCGCCTTTTTATATTATATATTAAGGAAGAGACGGTCCAAGCCCATCTTTGAAAATTCTTCGAGCAGAAAAATATTGACAATCCTGCTAAAAGGTGATATTTTAATTAAACGCAAATCCCACGTGGGGGAGTAGCAAGCGCATAAAGCGGCGTAACAAGTCAACATACCCGATTGGTTTTCGATCTGGCTTGTTTTAAATTGCGAGACTCATGTATAACTGTGAAGCTATACAGGAGTCTTATTTTTATCTGCGGGATGAAGACCCAGGCATAGCTTTTCAAGTTATGTTTGGGTCTTTTGTTATTTTAAAAAGCAGGGAGAGAGCAAAATGGAATGGAGTTTTCTGTTCGTTTTCAACAGCGTCCTCTTGGGGGTAGGGCTGGCTATGGATGCATTTTCAGTATCCGTGGCCAACGCGCTGAACGAGCCGAAGATGAAAAAGAGCAGGATGTGCGGGATCGCCGGCGTATTCGCCGGTTTTCAGGCGCTGATGCCCATGGTCGGGTGGATCTGTGTACACACCATTGTACAGGCTTTTACCGCCTTTGAGAAGTTCATCCCCTGGATCGCGCTGATCCTGCTTGCCCTCATCGGCAGCAACATGCTGGTGGAAGGCCTGCGCAGCAAAGGGGCGGAAGAGGCGCCCCCGGGAGTCGGCCTGGGGGCGCTGCTGATCCAGGGCGTGGCGACCTCGATTGACGCATTGTCTGTGGGCTTCACCATCGCCGGATACAACTGGGTGATGGCTCTGGCAGCGGCGCTGATCATCGCCGCGGTCACCTTTGTGATCTGCATGGGCGGACTGACGATCGGGAAAAAATTCGGAGCCAGATTGGCAAAGAAGGCACAGATTTTCGGTGGAATCATTTTGATCGCCATAGGGCTTGAAATTTTTCTTACGGGTATCATGTAAGGGAGGAGGCAGTTCAATCGTATGAAGTATTATTGTGAAGAAAAAGAGAACGTCCTAAAAGAGCTGGGTTCCCGGGAGGAAGGGCTGAGCGGGCAGGAAGCGGAAGAACGTCTGGCCAGAAACGGGAAGAACCGTCTGGCCGCGGCCAAGGGAAAATCGTTGTTCCGGCGGTTTCTGGAGCAGATCGCCGATCCCATGATCATTATTCTGCTGGCGGCGGCGGCCATCAGCGGCGTGCTGGCGGTGGTGCAGCAGGATAGCTTTGCCGATGTGATCATTATCCTGGCTGTGGTCATTGTCAACGCGGTGCTCGGAGTTTACCAGGAGAGCAAGGCGGAAAAGGCCATCGAAGCCCTCCAGGAGATGTCGGCGGCCACCTCCAAGGTGCTGAGAGACGGAAAAATACAAACCATCCACAGTGAGGATCTGGTGGTGGGAGACATCATCCTGCTGGAAGCGGGAGACGCCGTCCCCGCCGATGCCCGGATCCTGGAGAGCGCCAGCCTCAAAGTGGAAGAGGCGGCCCTCACCGGCGAGTCGGTTCCTGTCACCAAGTTCATTGAGCTGATCCAGTTGACCGACGGGGCCAGGGATGTGCCCCTGGGCGACCGGAAGAATATGGTCTATATGGGCAGCACCGTGGTCTACGGCAGAGGCACCGCCGTCATCACCGCCACCGGGATGGACACCGAGATGGGCAAGATCGCGGACGCTCTGCAGCAGGCCTCCGACGGGGAGACGCCTTTGCAGATCAAGCTGGATCAGCTCTCCAAGGTGCTGACCTGGCTGGTGCTGGGGATCTGTGCCGTTGTGTTCGCCGTCCAGCTCGTCCGGGCGGGGAGCCTGGGCTTTGAGGTGGTCCTCGACTCCTTTATGATCGCGGTGTCCCTGGCGGTGGCCGCCATTCCGGAGGGCCTGGCGGCGGTGGTGACGGTGGTGCTCTCCATCGGCGTCACCAACATGTCCAAACGAAACGCCATCATCCGCCGGCTTACCGCCGTGGAGACTCTGGGCTGCGCCCAGATCATCTGCTCCGACAAGACGGGTACCCTGACGCAGAATAAAATGACCGTCGTGGACTTTTTCGGGGAGGATGAACAGCGGCTGGCCGCCGCCATGGCGCTGTGCAGCGATGCCGAGCTGGATCCGGACGGGAACGTCACCGGTGAGCCCACCGAGGCGGCGCTGGTGGCCTGGGCCAACAGGATCGGCCTTCCCAAGCCGGAACTGAAGGCAAAATTGGAGCGCTGTGGGGAGGCCCCCTTTGACTCGGGGCGGAAGATGATGTCCACCGTCCACCGGGACGGGGAGGGATACCTCCAGTTCACCAAGGGCGCCCCCGATGTGGTGATCCAGAAGTGCGCCTATTATTTAAAGGAAGGAAAACCCGTCCCCATGACGGAGGAGTACGCCGGGCAGATCCTGGCCGCCAACAAAGCCATGGCGGACAAGGCGCTGCGAGTGCTGGCCTGCGCCCAGCGGGTGTGGGAGAAGGAGCCGGAGGATTATGAGGCCGGCCGGCTGGAGCAGGATCTGTGCTTCATAGGCCTGTGCGGGATGATCGACCCCGTCCGGCCCGAGGTGAAGGACGCCATCGTTCAGTGCCGGGAGGCCGGAATCCGGCCCATCATGATCACCGGCGACCACATTGACACCGCTGTGGCGATTGCCAGGGAGCTGGGGATTCTTGACGAGGGCACCAGGGCCATCACCGGCGCCCAGCTCAGCGATATGAGCGACGAGGAGTTTGAACGGGAGTTCCGGAATATCAGCGTATACGCCCGGGTCCAGCCCGAGCACAAGACCCGTATTGTGAACGCCTGGCGGAAGGCGGGGTATGTGACCGCCATGACCGGCGACGGCGTCAACGACGCGCCCTCCATCAAATCGGCTGACATTGGCGTTGGCATGGGCATCACCGGCACCGATGTGACCAAGAACGTGGCGGATATGGTGCTGGCTGACGACAATTTCGCCACCATCGTGGGAGCGGTGGAAGAGGGCCGGCGGATCTACGACAATATCCGAAAGGCCATCCAGTTCCTGCTGGGCTCCAACATGAGCGAAGTGCTGAGCATTTTCCTGGCCACACTGATGGGCTTTACCATCCTGAAGCCGGTGCATCTGCTGTGGATCAACCTGGTGACGGACTGTTTTCCCGCCCTGGCCCTGGGCATGGAGAAGGCGGAGCCCGACATCATGCAGCGTAAGCCCCGCAGCGCCAAGGCGGGTGTTTTCTCCGGCGGAATGGGTGTGGACATTGCATACCAGGGGGTCCTGCTCACCGCGCTCACCCTGCTGTCCTATTTTATCGGGCATTTTCTGGAGACGGGGGTCTGGACCATTACCAACAGCGCCCACGGAACCACCATGGCGTTCCTGACCCTGTCCATGGCGGAGATCTTCCACAGCCTGAATATGCGCTCCCAGCGGGGCAGTATCTTCCGGCTCAAATCGCAGAACAGGATGCTGCTTTTGGCTGCGGTGGGTTCCCTGATCGCGACTACTGTGGTGTGTGAGGTGCCCTTCCTGGCGGCTGCCTTTGAGTTTACCAGAGTGGGGCTGAACGAGTACCTTGTGGCCATTGTTCTGGGCGCTATGATTGTTCCGGTGGTGGAACTGGTCAAGTTCATCCAGCGGCGGACGGCGAAAGAACTGTAAACGGCGGGCGATTGCCCCCGGAATCCGAAGAGAGTCTGAACAAATCTGCTGTTCAGACTCTCTTCGATTCTGTTTCGGGATTTTGAGCAGAGCGGTCTGCCGAACTGGGGCAGAGGTTATGGCCGGAGAAGGAGAAAAAGTTTTCTGCACTATTGTATTGGAATGAAAAAGCGGTTATAATAAATAATACGGCAAGATAAAGTTTTTAATATTATATCAAGAAGCGAAAGGTTGAAACGGCCATGGGAAATTATATTCTCTCCTGCTGCTCCACTGCCGATTTGAGCGCGGAACACTTTGCCCAGCGGAAGATCCACTGGATCCCCTTCCATTTCTATCTGGACGGAAAGGAATACGCCGACGACCTGGGCAGTTCCATTCCCTTTGATCAGTTTTATCAGGCCATGGAACACGGAGCGGAGACCCGCACCTCCCAGGTCAATGTGGACGAGTTCATCGACTATTTCACCCCTTTTCTGGAGGAAGGAAACGATGTGGTCCATGTCTGCCTTTCCTCAGGACTGTCGGGAGTCATCAATTCGGCGCTGTCCGCCAAGGCGGTGCTGGAGGAGCGGTTTCCCGGGCGCAGGATCTATGTGGCAGACTCTCTGGGCGCCTCCTCCGGCTATGGGCTGTTGATGGACACCCTGGCTGACCTGCGGGATTGGGGAATGGAGGCGGAGGAACTGTGGTGCTGGGCGGAGGAGCACCGGCTGGAGGTCCACCACTGGTTTTTCTCCACGGATCTGACCTTCTACATCAAAGGGGGGCGGATTTCCAAAACCGCCGGGATGGTCGGCACTGTGCTTGGAATCTGCCCCTTGCTGAACATGGACGTGTCGGGACGGCTCGTTCCCCGGGCCAAGGTGCGTACCAAGAAGAAAGTGATCCAGGATATTGTCCGGAAGATGGAGGAAAACGCCCGGGACGGACTGGATTACGACGGAAAGTGCTATATCTCTCATTCCAACTGCTATGAGGATGCCCGGGCGGTGGCGGATCTGGTGGAGTCACGGTTCCCAAGGCTGAATGGATCTGTGGAGATCAACTCGGTGGGGACCACCATTGGAAGTCACACCGGACCGGGTACGGTGGCACTCTTTTTCTGGGGCGGAAAGCGGAAGGATTAAAGGGCAGGAATACAAGATCAAAAACCGGCGGAAGTCCCGCCGGTTTTTGGTTTGAATGGGAGTAATTTTCCAGCTCTGCCAAGGGGAAAACAGACTTGGAACGGGTATAGGTGGGAAAACCTGCGGCATACTAACAAGGCTGAAGCGCAGCATTAGAAACAGGCCCGCAGGAGGAGAGAGATATGAAAGCGACCGGAATCGTGCGGCGGATCGACGACCTTGGACGGGTGGTCATCCCCAAGGAGATCCGCCGCACCATGCGAATCCGCGAAGGTGACCCGTCACAGACGACATTGGCATGGTGGGAGCAGTTTTCCTTCGGAATCCTGGGTCTGGAAAAACGGCAGGGCTGGGATCGTGCATCGTACCAAAAGCAAGCGGAATGTACCAAATCATAACTTAAGTCTTCAATTCATGGATGATTTTCCGTGGAAATACGTCCATTTTCCGCGTTTTTGGGTGTTTCCGTTGGCAACAT
>JAQXNP010000108.1 GCA_029098065.1 Clostridiales bacterium
TCGGTCCGGTGGTGGCCAACGACGGTATCGACCTGGAGCTGGACCGGGGGGAGATCCTGGCCCTGCTGGGGGAGAACGGCAGCGGCACGACCACCCTGATGAACATGATCTCCGGCATCTACTTCCCCGACGAGGGGCATATCTTCGTGGGAGGGAAGGAGGTCAGCATCCGCTCTCCCAAGGACGCCTTCGCCCTGGGGATCGGCATGATCCACCAGCATTATAAGCTGGTGGATGTGTTCACCGCCGCGGAGAACATCGTCCTGGGCCTGCCGGAAAAGGGAAAGTTCGACAAGAAAGCAGTCTCGGACCGGGTGCGCCGGATCAGCGAGCGCTACGGCTTTGACATCGATCCGGAAAAAAAGGTCTACGATATGTCGGTGTCGGAAAAGCAGACGGTGGAGATCGGCAAGGTCCTCTACCGGGGCGCGGATATCCTGATCCTGGATGAGCCCACTGCTGTGCTGACCCCTCAGGAGACTGACAAGCTCTTCGCGGTGCTGCGGAATATGAAGGCGGACGGCAAGGCCATCGTCATCATCACCCACAAACTCCACGAGGTGCTGGAGATCTCCGACAAGGTGGCGGTGCTGCGGAAGGGGCGGTACATCGGTACGGTGAACACCGCGGAGACCACCGCCCAGGCCCTCACCGAGATGATGGTGGGCCACGCCGTCAGCCTGAACATCGACCGGCCCGAGGCCAAGTACCGGGATCCCCGGCTGGAGGTCAAGGGGCTGACCGTGGTCAACAAGGAGGGCGTCACCATGCTTCAGGATGTGTCCTTCCTGGCCAGGGGAGGAGAGATCCTGGGGATTGCCGGCGTGGCCGGCAGCGGGCAGAAGGAACTGCTGGAGGCCGTCGCCGGGCTCCAGAAGGGCACGGGGAGCATCCTGTACTATCCGCCCCACCCCAACTCGGACATCGCCGGACAGCATGTGCCGGTGGACCGGGAAGGCGAGGAGCTGCTGGGCAAAACGCCCGCCCAGATCCAGAAGATCGGCGTGTCCCTGGCCTTTGTCCCCGAGGACCGGCTGGGCATGGGGCTGGTGGCCGGAATGGACATGGTGGACAACATGATGCTCAAAACCTACCAGAAGAACCGGGGGCCCCTTGTGGACCGGAAATCCCCCAAGGACCTGGCCGACCGGCTCATTGAGGAGCTGGAGATCGTCACCCCGGGCACGTCCACCCCTGTGCGGCGGCTCTCCGGCGGCAATGTGCAGAAGGTGCTGGTGGGGCGGGAGATCGCCTCTTCCCCCACGGTGCTGATGACCGCCTACCCGGTGCGGGGTCTGGATATCAATTCCTCCTACACGATTTACCGGCTCCTGAACGAGCAGAAGATGAAGGGAGTGGCTGTGCTGCTGGTGGGCGAGGATCTCGACGTCCTGCTGGAGCTGTGCGACCGCATTTTGGTGCTGTGCGGCGGACAGGTCTCCGGCGTGGTGGACGCCCGGACCGCCACCAAGGAGCAGGTGGGATTGTACATGACCCGCGTGGGCGGGGGAGAGGGGGCAGCCCGATGAGAGAGAAAAAAACGCCCCTGATCCGCCTGGCCAAGCGGGAGGGGATGGAGAGCTGGAAGAGATGGGTCATCCGGCTGTGTTCCATCCTGCTGGCGCTGGTGGTGGGCGGCATCGTGATGGCCGCCGTGACTGACCCGTCCAACGGGAACTTCTTCCAGCGGGCGGTGGGGAGCTACGCCACGGTCATCGACGGGGCGCTGGGTAAGAAGACCGCCATCCGGCAGACGGTGAAGAATTTCATCCCCCTGCTGGGCACCGCGCTGGCCATTGCCCCCTGCTTTAAAATGAAATTCTGGAACATCGGCGCCGAGGGGCAGATCACCGCCGGCGCCGTGTGCGCCACCTATTTCGCCCTCTTCTGGGCCGACCGGCTCCCCCAGGTGCCGCTGCTGTTGATTATGGCGCTGGCCGGCGCCGTGGGCGGCGGGCTGTGGGCTCTGGTGCCCGCCTTTTTCCGGGCCCGGTGGGGGACCAACGAGACCCTGTTCACCCTGATGATGAACTACATTATCATCGGCTTTGTCAAATGGCTTCAGGGCGGGCCCTGGGAAAAACAGCCCAAGGGCAGCCAGCAGATCGCCCAGTTCGCCGCCAACGCCTGCCTGCCCAAGGTGGCGGGGGTGTACTGCGGCTGGATCGTGGTGCTGGTGCTGATGGTGCTGATGTTCCTCTACATGAAGTACACCAAGCAGGGCTATGAGATCGCCGTGGTGGGCGAGAGCGAGGCCACCGCCCGGTACGCTGGCATGAACGTGGGAAAGATCATCATGCGCACCATGTTCCTCTCCGGAGCCATCGCCGGGATCGTGGGCTTCCTGCTGGTGTCGGGGGCCAACAATACCCTCTACGACGGAGTGGCCAACGGCGCGGGCTTTACCGCCATCACTGTGGCCTGGCTGGCCCAGCTCAACCCCTTCGGCATGGCGGGCATCTCCGCCATGCTGGCCGTGCTGGAGAAGGGCGCCGACACCCTTCAGACCCGGATGGCGGTGCCGGTGGCCATCTCCGATGTGATTACCGGCGTGCTGCTCTTCTTCATGCTGGGATGCGAATTTCTGATCCGCTACCGGCTCATCTTCCGGGGACATGAGGAAAAGGAGGGGAAAGCATGAAGACTCTGTTGAATCTGATCGTGGCCGCCGTCTTCAACGGGACCCCTCTCCTCTATGGTACGATGGGCGAGGTGCTCACCGAGAAGTCCGGCAACCTGAACCTGGGCGTGGAGGGCATGATGTACATGGGCGGCGCCCTGGGACTGGGCGCGGCGTTCTATTACGAAAAGGCGGCGGGAGCCGCCGCCTCCGGCCAGGTGGCCGTGGTGCTGGCGCTGGCGGCCGCCTTCCTGGCGGGGGCCGCGGGGGCGCTCATCTTTTCCTTCCTCACCGTCACCCTCCGGGCCAACCAGAACGTCACCGGCCTGGCCCTGACCATCTTCGGCACCGGCGTGGGGCAGTTCCTGGGCGAGTATATGCGGGTGCGGGAGAACGGCTATGTGGCGGTGAGCAACGCGCTGAAGGCCGCCTTCCAGAATTCTCCGTTCCCCAGGGCCCTGCAGAATCTTCCCGTGGTGGGCCAGCTGGTCTTCGGGTACAACATTTTCGTCTATCTGGGAGTGGCGGCGGCGCTGGTCATGAGCTGGTATCTGGGACATACCCGGTCCGGACTCCAGCTCCGGTCGGTGGGAGAGTCCCCCGCCACCGCCGACGCCGCGGGAATCAACGTCTCCCGGTACAAGTACGCGGCCACCATTATCGGCGGCGGCATCTGGGCCATCGGCGGCATGGCGTTTATAATGACTGTGGCCGGCGCGGTGTGGAACCATGAGGGCCTCTCCGGCGAGGGCTGGCTGGCGGTGGCGCTGGTCATCTTCTGCCTGTGGACCCCCCTGCGGGCGCTGTGGGGCTCCGCCCTGTTCGGCGGACTTATGGTCCTCTATCTGTACCTGCCTCTGGATTTCATCCCCGGGCAGCTCTATAAGATCCTGCCCTATGTGGTGACCGTGGTGGTACTGGTGGCGGTATCCATGCGGCAGAAACGGGAAAATCAGCCTCCCGCCGGACTGGGCAACGCCTACTTCCGGGAAGAGCGGTAACAAATACGACCCAGCGGACAAAGGGCCCTCCCGCACAGCGGGAGGGCCCTTTTTGCTTCAGCCGAGCGGGACATCCAGGTCCTGCAGTTCCCGGGGGGAGAGCGCCTCCGCCAGACGGAGCGCGTCCGGGTGGGCGCGGATGACCCGGCCGCCCCCCACATCGCCGGTGAGAGATGACAACTCAGCGTAATATTTACGGGGGAAAATTACAGGATTGCCCCGTTTTCCGTCCCAGGACAGGGCGGTGATGCGGTCAGGCGCCTCCCGCCAGGCGGCAATGAGGCCTTCCACGCTTTCCCGGCTCAGCCAGGGCTGGTCGCACACGGAGAAGAGGACGGCGTCGGAGTCCGCCTCCACGGCGGAGAGCCCCAGACGGATGGAGACGGACTGGCCCTCCTGAGGCCGGGGGTTGAGGATGGGAAGATAGCCTGCCCCCTCCGCCGCCTCCAAAACCTCCGGGCAGCGGCCCACCACCGCCGCCCGGGAAAAAAGGGCGGCGGGCAGGGCGGCAAAGGCCCGGCGGTAGAGGGGCACACCGTCCACCTCCGCCAGCAGCTTGTCGGAGCCGTACCGCCGGGAGAGTCCCGCCGCCAGCAGCACCGCTGAGAGCTTCATCGCCAGAACTGGGCGGGGCCCCGCTTGACGAAGCGGCCCAGTCCCTCGGTGAGACGGCCGTTTTGGAAGGCAATCTCCCCGTTGAGGAGCACCGTGTCGACGCGGCCGGTGATGGGGATGCCCTCATAGGGATCGTAGTCACAGGCCGAGTGATTGGCGGAAGCCTGAATACAACCGGTAGAATTGGGGTCATAGATTACGATATCGGCGTCGGAGCCCACGGCTAAAACGCCCTTTTGGGGATACATACCGAAGAGTCTGGCGGGATTTTCCGAAAGCAGCTGGGCCATGCGGGGCAGGGAGATCCGGCCGGCGGCCACGCCGTAGGTGTAGAGAAGGACGCCCCGGTCCTCCACCCCGGGCATGCCGTTGGGAATCTTGGAAAAGTCATCCCGGCCCAGAGCCTTGACGGCGGTGGAGAAGGAGCAGTGGTCGGTGCCGATGGTGTCCACGGTGCCGTCGGCCACCGCGTCCCACAGGGCCTCCCTGTTTCCGGCGGGGCGGGCAGGGGGGGCGAAGACATATTTGGCGCTCTCAAAGCCGGGGAGATGGTAGACCCTGTCATCCAGCATGAGATATTGGGGGCAGGTCTCCACGTAGAGCTTCTGGCCCCGGGCCCGGGCGGCGCGGACCACCTCCAGGGAGCGCTCCGCGGACAGGTGGACGATGTTCACCGGCACGCCCGCCGTCTCGGCGATGGTGAGCCAGCGGTTCACCGCCTCGGCCTCCACGGCGGGGGGACGGGCTCCGGGATGGGCATCGGGACCCAGGCGGCCCGCCTGTTTTTGGGCGGCGATGCCCGCCTCCACCAGCTCGCCGTTTTCACAGTGGCAGCCGATGACGGCCCCCTCCCGGGCGGCCGCCCGGAGCACCTCGTAGGCCACGGTGTCGGAGACCCGCAGGGCATAGGCCAGGTAGATTTTGTAGGAAGTGATGCCCTGAGCCGTCATGGCGGGGAGCTCGGCGCGGATGGCGTCGTTCCAGTCCTTGATGGTCATATGGAAGGAGTAGTTGCAGCTGGCGATGCCGTCGGCCCGGCTGTGCCAGGTGTCCAGGGCGGACTGGAGAGAGGCGCCCCGCTCCGGTTCGGCAAAATCCAGTACGGTGGTGGTGCCGCCGGCCAGGGCGGAGCGGGTGCCGCTGGCCCAGTTGTCCGCGGTCTCGTTGGGCAGGCCCTTGTTCATCTCAAAATGGGTGTGGGTGTCGATAAAGCCGGGAAAAACCAGTTTGCCCGTCAGATCCAGAACCCGGGCCTTTCCGGAGGAAAGCCGGTCTCCAATGGCGGAGATCCTGTCGTTTTCCACCAGCAGGTCGGCCTTCCGGGGGCCGTCGGGGAGGATCAGAGTGCCGTTTTGAAGCAGGATAGACATGGCCAGGACTCCTTTCAGTTTCCAGCGGTTTCCTTTATTCTACACCCGGGGGAGGAAGAAAGCAAAATGTTTTCAAATCCTCTTCCTTTTTTAATCCGGATAAGCTACAATGAACTCAAGCAATACACGTGGAGGAGGCTTTCGTATGGAAATTGGAAAGAGCATCATACGGGTGGATGCCGCGGATAAAGCGTCCGGCCGGGCTCGGTATACCGATGATATGATCCCCCGGCCTCATCTGGTGGCGAAGATCCTTCACGCCTCCATCACCAGCGGCCGGGTCAAGGCCATCCATACCCGGGAGGCGGAACAGCTTCCCGGGGTGGTGAAGATCGTTACCTGCTTTGACGTGCCGGACATCCAGTACCCCACCCCGGGCCATCCCTGGAGCGTGGAAGAGGCCCATCAGGACGTGTGTGACCGGCGGATGCTGACCGACCGGGTGCGCTATTACGGAGACGACATCGCCGCCGTGGTGGCGGAGGATGAGATCTCCGCCCGGCGGGCCCTGGACGTCATCCGGGTGGAGTACGAGGAGTTTGAGCCCCTGCTCAGTCCGGAGGCCGCGATGGCGCCCGGAGCCAGGGCCATCCACGATGAGTGTCCGGACAACGTCCTGCGGCACATGGATTTTCAGGTCATCACTCCCGGCGCCCCGGTGAAGACCGCCGAGGAGGTCCTCTCGGACCCGCAGTACCGGCATTTTTCCGGGCATTACGATACACAGATGGTCCAGCACTGCCACATTGAGCCCGCCGTCTCCTACGCCTACATGGAGGGGGGGAAGATTGTGGTGGTGTCCTCCACCCAGATCCCCCATATCGTCCGGCGGGTGTGCGGCCAGGCTCTGGGGATCCCCTGGGGGGATATCCGGGTCATCAAGCCCTACATCGGCGGCGGCTTCGGCAACAAGCAGGAGGTGCTCTATGAGCCGCTGAACGCCTTCCTCACCCGGGCGGTGGGGGGACGGTGCGTCAAGCTGGAGCTCACCCGGGAGGAGGTCTTTGAAAATACCCGGTCCCGCCACGCCATCTCCATGGATGTGGAGGCCGCCGTCCGCCCCGGGGACATGCGGATCATGGCCCGCCGGAGCCGGGCGGTGTCGAACCAGGGCTCTTACGCCTCCCACGGCAACGCCATCGTGGCCAACGCCATCACCGGTTTCCGCCAGTGCTATCCCGACGAGCTGGCCCACCACGCCGAGGCCTTTACGGTCTACACAAACCTCCCCGCCCCCGGGGCCATGCGGGGGTACGGCATCCCCCAATCCGACTTTATAGGGGAGTGCTTCATGGATGATATGGCCCGGGAAATGGGGTGGGACCCTTACGAATTCCGGCTGCGGAACATCATGCCTCTGGGGTATGTGGACCCCACCAACGGCATCACCTGCCACTCCACCGGACTGCGGGAGTGTATGGAAAAGGGAGCGGAATTCATCCGCTGGAAGGAGCTGCGGGAAAAATACAGGGATCAGACCGGCCCGGTGCGCCGGGGCGTGGGGATGTCGGTCTTTTCCTATAAGACCGGCGTGTGGCCCATCTCGCTGGAGACTTCCTCCGCCCGGATGGTGCTCAATCAGGACGGCAGCATCCAGCTCCAGCTGGGCGCTACCGAGATCGGCCAGGGGGGAGACACCGTCTTCAGCCAGATGGCCGCCGAGAGCGCCGGTTTCCCCGTGGAGCGGGTGCATATCGTCTCCTTCCAGGATACGGACACCGCCCCCTTTGACACCGGGGCCTACGCCTCCCGGCAGACCTATGTCACCGGCATGGCCATCAGGCAGACGGGCGAACTGTTCAAGAAGAAAATTCTGGATTACGCCGCTGAGATGCTGGGCCGGAACGCCGGTGAGCTGGATGTGCGGGAAGGAGCGGTGGTGGACGCCGCCGGAGGTCAGGCGGTCCTCCAGATGGAAAAACTGGCCCGGGAGGCGTTTTATTCCTTCCGCCGCTCGGAGCATATCGCCGCCGAGAGCACCCACCAGTGCAAGGAGAACACCTTCGCCTTCGGCTGCTGCTTCGCTGAGGTGGAGGTGGATATCCCCCTGGGGAAGATCAGGGTCCTGCGCATCGTCAATGTCCACGATTCCGGCAGGCTCATCAACCCCAAGCTGGCCGAGGCCCAGGTCCACGGCGGCATGTCCATGGGACTGGGCTATGCCCTGTCGGAAGAGATGAAGTTTGACAGCAAGGGCCGGCTGCTCAACGGCAACCTGCTGGATTACAAGCTGCCTACCGCCATGGATCACCCGGAGCTCACCGCCCTCTTTGTGGAGACGGAGGATCCCTCCGGGCCCTTCGGAAACAAGGCGCTGGGCGAACCGCCGGCCATTCCGGTGGCCCCGGCGGTGCGCAACGCGGTGCTCCATGCCACCGGCGTGGCCGTGAACCGGCTGCCCATGAGCCCCCAGCGGATGGTGGAGGCTTTCCAGGACGCCGGCCTCATCCCGGAACAGGAGGGACGCTGAATGTACGATATTGCTTCCATTTATCAGGCCAAAAGCGTGGACGACGCCATCCGGGCGCTGTCCGCGGACCCGGCGGCCATTGTCATCGCCGGGGGTACCGATGTGCTCATCAAGATCCGGGAAGGAAAGTACGCCGGCTGCTCCCTGGTGTCCATCCATGAGCTGCGGGAGGAGCTGGAGGGGGTGACCCTCTCTCCGGAAGGGGATGTGGAGATCGGGCCCCTGACCACCTTCCGGGGGTGTACTTACTCCGAGGTCATCCAGAAGACCGTTCCCGTGCTGGGAGAGGCCGCCGACACCGCCGGCGGACCTCAGCTCCGGGCGGCGGGTACCCTGGGGGGGAATCTCTGCAACGGCATCACCTCCGCCGACACCGCCTCCACCCAGATGGCCTTTGGGGCGGTTCTGCGGGTGAAGGGGCCGGCCGGGGTGCGGGAGATCCCCATCGACCAGTGGTACAAGGGCGTGGGCAAGGTGGCGCTGGCCCACGATGAGCTGCTGGTGAAGATCGTCATTCCCAGAGACCACTATGCCGGCTGGAGCGGACATTACATCAAGTACGCCATGCGCAACGCCATGGATATCGCCACCCTGGGGGTGAGCTGTCTGGTGAAGCTGTCCGAAGATCGGAAGACGGTGGAGGATCTGAGGCTGGCCTTCGGCGTGGCCGGGCCGGTGCCCATGCGGTGCCGGGAGACGGAGAAAGCCATGGCCGGACTGCCGGTGGAAGAGGCTGTGAGCGGCATCGGCGCCGCCGCTTTGAGAGAGATCAACCCCAGAGACAGCTGGCGGGCCTCCCGGGCCTTCCGGCTTCAGCTGGCGGAGGAGTTGCCGCGCCGGGCTCTGACCGAGGCGGCCCGGAAAGGAGGGGCGGCGGTATGAGTATGGAGATTTTGCGCTGTACCGTCAACGGACGGCCGGCAGAAGTGGGCATCGATCCCAGAGAGTCGCTGGCCGACACCCTCCGGGAGCGGCTGGGCCTCACCAGTGTGAAGAAGGGCTGTGAGGTGGGGGAGTGCGGCGCCTGCACCGTCCTGGTGGACGGGGAGGCCATCGACTCGTGCATCTACCTGGCGGTCTGGGCCCAGGGCAAGTCCATCCTGACGGTGGAGGGCCTTCAGGACCCGGAGACCGGGGAGCTGTCCGCCATCCAGAAGGCTTTTGTGGAGGAGGCCGCCATTCAGTGCGGCTTCTGCACCCCGGGCATCATCATGAGCGCCGTGGAGATCGTGGGCAGCGGGAAGACCTATACCCGGGATCAGCTGCGCAAACTCATCTCGGGCCATCTGTGCCGCTGCACCGGCTATCAGAATATTCTCAACGCCGTGGAACGGGCGGTGAATGAAGCCCATAAATTCGTGGGGGAGTG
>JAQXNP010000109.1 GCA_029098065.1 Clostridiales bacterium
CAAGTATCTGGTGCGGGTGCAGGAGGGCGTTCCCCTGGCGGTGCGCATCTGCGAGACGGAGGCCTACATCGGCCGGATGGACAAGGCCTGCCACGCCTATCACTATAAACGCACCAAGCGGACCGAAACACTCTTCGCCCCGCCGGGCACCGCCTACATCTATCTGATCTACGGCATGTACCACTGCCTCAACTGCGTCACCGAGGCGGAGGGGGAGCCCGCCGCCGTTCTCATCCGGGCGGGTGAACCGGTGACGTCCGCCGATGCTGACGCCATTTCTGTCAGGCGATTTCGCTGTACAACAGCTGAATTATCCAGCTATCAAAAGAAAAACTTTCTCAATGGGCCGGGGAAATTATGTAAAGGTTTATCCCTTACCACCGTTCAAAACGGCATCTCTCTGACCGGCGATACGCTCTATCTGCTGGACAGCGGAGAACAGCCCCGGACCATCCACGCCGGCAAACGAATCGGCATCGACTACGCCGAGGAAGCGGCGAATTTCCCCTGGAGGTTTTATCTATGATGATCTTTTTTGACCTGGACGGCACCCTCATCGACTCCAACGGAGTGTGGGTGACGGTGGACCTGGACTTTCTGGCCCGCCGGGGACTGGAACTCACACCGGAGTACAGCTATACCGTGGGCCACTCCATCTTCCCTGTGGCGGCACAATTCACCAAAGACTACTACCATCTGGACGAGAGCCCGGAGGCCATTATGAAGGAATGGCGGGACATGGCCTATGACGCCTATGCCGGAACCATCCCTCTGAAGCCGGGGGCCCGGGAACTGCTGGACAAACTCAAAGGGGAGGGCCGCTCCATGGCCCTTCTCACCGCCGGACTCCCAGAGCTGGCGAAGGCCGCCCTGGCCCGGCATCGGCTGGAACCCTATTTTGAAGGGCTCTTCTTTGCCCAGGATGCCCGGATGGAGAAACGGGATACCCGGGTCTATCCTCTGGCGGCCCGGCGGTTCAACACCCGCCCCTCTGACTGCGTCCTCATCGAGGACGCCCCGGATAACTGTGCCGCCGCCCGGTCCGCGGGATTCCGGGTAGTTGGGGTATATGACGATTTCTACTCCAAACAGTGGGATCAGGTGACGGCGAACAGCCACCGGGCGGTGCGCTCCCTGGAGGAGCTTCTATGAGCGGACTCAGAGCTTCTCCATATACTGGGCGGCTGATTTGAGCATCAGCTTCTTGGTGCCCACATTGTCGAAGGCCACCTCGATCAGCGCGTCGCCGCCCATTTTGGTCACCGTCAGGATCATTCCGGTCCCGAAGGCCTTGTGGCGGACCATCTGGCCCTTCTGGAAGTCGGGCAGCGGGGCCGACGCCGCCCGTACCGGACCGGACCGGGACGCCGCCGGGCCTCTGCTGGCCGCCGGGGCGGTATAGCCCCGGTCCCCGTAACCGGAAGTCCGCCCGGAATATCCGGGTGTCTTTTCCTGCCGGTACAGTTCCCGCTCCGGCCTCCACTCACTTTCAGACAGGCGGCTGTCCATGCGGCAGCCCGGCCGGCCGCTCCGCTCCACCCGCTCCGGAGGGATCTCTCCCAGAAAACGGGAGGGCCGGTTGGCGGAGGTCCGGCCATACAGCATCCGCTGGCTGGCGCAGGTCATATAGAGCCGCTCCTTGGCACGGGTCATGGCCACGTAGCACAGCCGCCGCTCCTCCTCCATCTCCTCTTCATCCCCGATGGAGCGCAGGCCGGGAAAAATACCCTCTTCCGCCCCGACCACAAAGACCACGGGGAACTCCAGCCCTTTGGCCGAGTGCATGGTCATCATCACCGAGCAGTCCTCGTTGGGGTCGTGGCTGTCCAGATCGGTGTAGAGGGCGATCTCGTCCAGAAAGCCGGCCAGACTGGGCGCCTCGCTGTTATCCAGATAGCTTTGGATGGAGGAGCCCAGTTCCCGCACGTTTTCCAGGCGGGTGCGGTCCTCCACCGTGTTTTTCGCCTCCAGGGCCACGGCGTAGCCGCTGTCCGCGCACACCGCATCATAGAAGTCCACCAGGCTCATCTCTCCCGCCTGCTTCCGGAGGCCCCGGATCAGGTCGGCAAACTGATTCAGCTTTCCGGCGGCCTTCTGGAGATCGGGATACCGGCCGGCGTCGGAGACCACATCCCACAGATGGACCCCGTTCCGGGCCGCCAGAAGC
>JAQXNP010000110.1 GCA_029098065.1 Clostridiales bacterium
TGCACCGGCATGCCCGGCACCCTGCCGGTGATGAACAAGGCGGTGATGGCCTACGCCGTCAAGGCCGGTCTGGCCCTCAACTGCCACATCACCCGCTACTGCAAGTTCGACCGGAAAAACTACTTCTATCCCGACCTGCCCAAAGCCTATCAGATCTCCCAGCTCTACCTCCCCATTGTCCGGGACGGCAAAGTGCCCATCAAAACCGAGAGCGGGCTGGAAAAGACCATCCGGATCCACGAGCTCCATATGGAGGAGGACGCCGGCAAGCTGGTCCACGATCCCTGGATCGACGAGACCCGGTGCGACTACAACCGCTGCGGCGTACCCCTCATTGAGATCGTCACTGAGCCGGATTTCCGCTCCGCCGAGGAGGTCGTCGCCTACCTGGAGAAGCTGAAGTCCACCCTCCAGTATCTGGGGGTATCTGACTGCAAGATGCAGGAGGGTTCCCTGCGCTGCGACGTGAACCTGTCCGTCCGCCCCGCCGGGTCCGACGAGCTGGGCACCCGGACCGAGATGAAGAACATCAACTCCTTCAAGGCCATCACCAAGGCCATCGCCTATGAGGCCCGCCGCCAGATCGAGCTCATCGAGGAGGGCAAGCGGGTGGTGCAGGAGACCCGCCGGTGGGATGAGAACAAGGACGCCACCTTCGCCATGCGCTCCAAGGAGAACGCCCAGGACTACCGCTACTTCCCCGAGCCGGACATTCCTCCCCTGGAGATCTCGGAGGAATACCTGGACCGCCTGCGTTCCGAGCTGCCTGAAATGGCGGAGGCCAAAATGGCCCGGTATCAGTCCGAGTACGGTCTGCCGGTGTACGACACCCAGATGATCACCGGTCAGAAGGCCCTGGCCGATTTCTTTGAGGAGACAGTGGCCCTTGGGGCCGACCCCAAGCAGTGCGCCAACTGGATCATGGGCTCCGTCATGGGCCAGCTCTCCGCCAAGGGGCTGGAGGCCAAGGACATGCGCCTCTCCCCCAACACCCTGGCCCGGCTCATCCAGCTGGTCAGGGAGGGCAAGCTCAACCGCAACACCGCCGTCAAGGTCTTTGAGGCCGTCTTTGACAACGACGGCGATGTGGACGAATATGTGAAGGCCCACGGCCTGGAACAGGTCAACGACATGGGGCTGGTCACCGCCACGGTGGAGGCCGTCTTTGCCGCCAATCCCAAGTCCATCGAGGATTTCAAGGCCGGCAAAGAGAAGGCCTTCGGCTTCCTAGTGGGACAGGTCATGCGCCAGCTGAAGGGCAAGGCCGATCCCAAAGCCGTCAATCAGGCGGTGCGGGAAAGCCTGGACAGACTGAAATGAGAAACACCCCGGCAGAAGTTCTGCCGGGGTGTTTTTATGCTGCAAAGAAACCGTGAAAAATGGGAAGAAATGTGTTATGATAGTCTTACAGCAGATTGAGGAGGAAACGCTATGAATCGTTGCCGCCGGCTGGCCCCTCTGGTTTTGGGCCTGCTTTTCTCTCTGGAGATTCTTCCTGCCGGGGCCATGGCTGCCGCTTCAGTGAAAACCCCGGATCCCCTGACCATTCTCTTCACCCATGACACCCACGACCATTTTCTGCCCGCCTCTGACGGGAACAGCGGAGAATATGGCGGCTACACCCGGCTGGCCACTCTTTTGGAGGAACAGAGGGAAATCGCCGCCAACTCCTCCTATGGTGAAAACGGTTTGCCGGTGGTTACCCTGGATGCCGGAGACTTTTCCATGGGCTCTCTGTTTCAGACCATCTACACCACCGACGCCCCGGAGCTGCGGGCACTGGGCGCTATGGGCTATGATGTGACCACTCTGGGCAATCATGAGTTCGACTACCGGCAGCAGGGATTGGCGGATATGCTCCATGCCGCAAAGGACAGCGGGGACCTCCTCCCCGCCATCGTCCAGGCCAACTATACCTCTCCCAAGGATCCGGCCGGCTCCGCCGCCCTGACAGAGGCCTTTGAAAATTATCCTGTCACCGATTATGTGATTCTGGAGCGGCCCGGCTATTCCGGGATTTGGAATGAAAACACCCTGCGGATCGCCGTATTCGGAGTCATGGGCGTGGACTCCGACGAATGCGCCCCCATGTCGGGCATGGTGTTTGAGCCCATCGCCGATGCCGCCAGGCGGGTGGTGGCCGAGATCCAGGAAAAGGAGCACCCGGACTATATCATCTGCCTGTCCCACTCCGGCACAGAGGACGGCAAAGGGGAGGACTATGAGTTGGCCAAGGCGGTGGACGGCATCGACGTCATCATCTCGGGCCACACCCACACCGCCCTCGCCCAACCCATTCAGGTCAATGACACTCTCATCGTCTCCTGCGGTGAATATACGCAGAATCTGGGCGTGCTTACCATCGGCCGCAGCGGAGGGAATGGAGCTGTGGAGCTGCTGGACTATCAGCTCATTCCCATCGATGGGTCTATTCCGAACGACCCGGATATGACGGCTCTGGCTGAACGGTTTAAAACAAAGGTAAATGAAAACTATCTCTCTGGCTATGGTTTGGATTATGACAAGGTTTTGACCCTTTCCCAGACTGACTTCACCATATCCCAGACCGGAGCGCTCATCGGCCAGGCCTATATCGACACGGTAAAGGCAATAGAAGGAAGCGACTATGAGCCCATCGCCTTTGCCGTGGCTCCCGACGGAGTTATCCGCGGTTGCATCCGAAAGGGGGTCGTCACCACAGCTCAGGCTTTCGATATCCTCTCCCTGGGCTCCGGGGCGGACGGAACTCCTGCCTATCCGCTGCTGTCGGTCTATCTCACCGGCCGTGATTTGAAGAATGTCTTTGAGGTGGATGCCTCCATCTCTTCCCTTATGCCGGCGGCCACCCTGTACGGTGCGGGCGCCCTCTGGAGTTATAACCCCCACCGGATGTTTCTTGACCGGGTCACCGACTGCCGCCTGATCGGGACAGCACCGGACGGCATTGATACGTACACCTATATTGATAACAATCAGCTCTATCGGGTGGTGGCCGACCTCTATACCGGCCAGATGCTGGGTGCCGTGGAGGACAAAAGCTTTGGCCTGTTGACCGTCACTCCCAGAGACAGCGCGGGAGAGGAAATCACCAATCTGGAAAGCTGCATCCTCCACGATGACAGCGGCGCTGAGGTAAAGGCCTGGTATGCCCTGGCCTCCTATCTGGAACAGCAGGAGGAGCTGAACCAGCCTCTCCCCGCCTGCAAGGCGGAGCTGGCCAGCTGGAATCCCGTCCGTCTGCTCATCCCTATGGGAGCTCCTACTGCCATCCTGTTGGCAGTGCTGGTTCTGGCCGCCGTTTTGATCGCACTTCTGGTCCGGCGGATCAGGAAAAAGCACCGTCCGGCCTGATTTTCCACCACTTTCCTTTTTAATCTCTCTATCAAACAATTTCCTATCCTACCGGAGGTGTACCATGGACGAAAAATTGCGACAGGAACTTTGTGAGATCTGCCATCTGCTCTATGACCGGGGCTATGTGGTGAGCAATGACGGCAATGTCTCCGCCCGGACCGGGCGGGGCACTGTGCTGATCACCCCCTCTGGCGTGGGCAAAGGCCGGATGACCCCTGACATGCTGGTGGAGACCGATCTGGAGGGGCACATTCTCTCCGGCGACCGGAATCCATCCTCGGAGAGCAAAATGCACTGGATGGTCTATCGGGAGCGGCCCGATGTGATGGCTGTGGTACACGCCCACCCCCCCATGGCCACCGCCTTCGCCATCTGCCGCAAGCCCCTCACAAAGCGTTATCTGGCGGAGATGGTCATCGGTCTGGGCGAGGTGCCGGTGACCGAATTCGCCATGCTCTCCACCGACGAGGTGCCCAATTCCGTCAAGCCCTTTGTAGCCGACCACTCCGCCGTGCTGCTGGCCAATCACGGGGCGCTGACCTGGGGCCCCTCTCTTCTCTCCGCCTTTGACCGGATGGAGACGGTGGAGCAGACCGCCAGGATCTATTCCTATGTGGAACAGCTGGGCGGCGGTGTGGAAATGACCGCGGAACAGGCCGCCGTTCTTCGGTCCATGACGGGCTTCTATCAAAAACTGGCCCAGAAACGGGAAGGTTGATATGGAATATACCGCGGATGAGATCATCGCCGCCCTGGGGCTGGTTCCCCTGGCCGACGAGGGGGGCTGGCACCAGTGCATGTGGCGCTCCGCCGACGACGCCACGGCCAGCTACATTTATTACCTGCTGAAAAAGGGGGAGCGCTCCCGCTGGCATAAGCTCTATACCTCAAATGAGGTGTGGACCTGGTGTGCCGGCGGCAGTCTTGAGATGACCCTGGGGGGCGCGGGGGAGGTCCCGGTCCCCGGAGAAAAGATCCTGTTCGGACCCCGGATAGGGGTAGACAGCGGCTTTTCCTCCGTTGCCCCCGCCGGGCTGTGGCAGACCACCCATGTGGTGAATGGAGAGTTCGCCCTGGTGACCTGCGTGGTCTCCCCCGCCTTCCGGGCGGAGGACTGTTATCTCCCCCACCCTCCCATCGAAGATCTGATGTAAAGGAGGATCACTTCTATGGATTTCTCTCTGAACGGAAAGACAGCTGTGGTCACCGGCGTCAGCCGGGGTCTGGGGCAGGCTATGACCCTCGCGCTGGCCCAGGCCGGGGCGGATATCGTGGGCGTGGGCTATCACGGCATGGGTTCCACCAGGGCGCAGGTGGAGCAGTTGGGCCGGAAAGCCGTTGAGATCACTCATGACCTCGGAAACAGTGACAGCGCGCCCGAGCTGGCCCGCCAGTGCATCGACGCTTTCGGCCGGGTGGACATTCTGGTCAACAACGCGGGCATCATCCGTCTGGGCCCGGCCGAGGACTGTTCCGCCCGGGACTATGACGCGGTGATGGAGGTCAATCTCCGTTCCCTCTTCCTGCTCACCCGGGACATCGCCAAACAGATGATCGCCCTGGGGGGTGGAAAGATCATCAACATCTGCTCTGTCCAGTCCTGCCGGGGCGGATCAGGGGACGCCGCCTATGTGGCCAGCAAGCACGCCGTCCACGGCCTCACCCGCGCCTGGGCCAACGAGTGGGGCAAATACCACATCAATGTCAACGCCATCGCGCCGGGCTACATGATCACGGACAACA
>JAQXNP010000111.1 GCA_029098065.1 Clostridiales bacterium
CTCTTCGTCATCGACGGCGGCATCTCCAAGGCCTACCAGAGGCAGACCGGCTTCGGCGGCTACACCCTCATCTATAACTCCCATCACCTGGCTCTGGCCCAGCACAAGCCATACAGCCAGATCAAAGAGGACCCGCGCAACAGCGCTCCCAAGGTCCGCATTGTGGAGACTATGCCCACCCGTGTCCTGGTGGGAGACACCGATACCGGTGCCCGGCTCCGGGAGCAGATCGCAGCTCTTCATGATCTGCTCACCGCCTACCGGGATGGCACCATTGAAGAAAAATGAGAATAATGATTCGCGGGGCGGGCCGGAATGCCCGCCCCGCTTCTCTCTGTTATTCACAAATTTTTTACATTGAGTTTATATAATATGACGAAATCTCCCTTGCTTTTTTTCCGCCAGTGCGTTATACTGAATCCAGTTTCAGAAGAAAGGAGGGATGCGTCCATGAAGGAACACAACATTCGCCGGAACGGTGATGTGGATGACATGGTCTTTGATCAGCAGACTGTGATCCCCAGTCAGCGGTAAGAGAAAAACGACACAATTCCACAGCAAAGAAGCGACCACACCTTGGTGCCGGGTGTGGCTTTTTTGTACCCGCCGGCAGGTTTCGGCCGCCGGACCCCACTTTCGTTTTTGTAAGAAAGTCATCATTATTTTCTTTCTAGACTTGCCCTCTGGTATATGCTATTCTGAAGATATCAAAGAGAGGAAGCGGTGTGGGATGAGGCAGAAAAAAGAATCGGTGACTTGGGCGGTCACTCTGGCGGTCACTCTGGCCCTGCTGGGCATTCTGGCCTGGGCGCTCTGGCATTCCGGCTTTTTTGCCGCCCGGTCCCTGGAGGAGATGCAGCAGTATATGGAGCGCTTCTCTCCCTATTCCCACCTGGTCTTTTTCCTCATCCAGTTCTCCTCCGTAATCCTGGCCCCCATTCCCAGCAATCTCACCGCCGCAGTGGGTGGGCTTCTGTTCGGGACCTTTCCCGCCTTCCTTATCACCGCGGGAGCGGTGATTCTCGGCTCTTCCGTTGTCTTTCTGCTGGGCCGGGCCCTGGGCCGTCCCTTTGCCGAACGTTTTGTCAGCCGGCGCAGCTGGAAAAAATACGGAGAGGTCTTCCGGCGCAAACGGGACGTCTTTCTCTTTCTGGCCTTTCTTTTCCCCTTCTTTCCGGATGATATTCTGTGCATCATGGCGGGTCTGACCGATATTCCCTTCCAGCGGTTTCTGTTCCTGACAGCGGCAGCCCGGCCGTGGGGCCTGCTGGTAGCCTGCGCCCTGGGCGGCTCTGCTCTGGAGATCCCTCTGGGAGCTATGATTCTTTTGGGCATTCTGGGCCTTGTTCTCTTTCTTCTCGCTTTGAGATACGGCGACCAACTGGAGGAAGCTCTGATGAAAAAGCTGAAAAAATAGGAGCATGTCCCGGGCAAGGACATGCTCCCTTCTTTTTTGATCCGCTATACGATCACCGGCCCGGTGGTGTAATCCAGTCCTCCGGGCTTTATGCGGTCAAAGCAGAGTCCATACAGATCGGTGGCCCGGCAGGATAAGGCAAACTGCCGGCGGGCCTCCTCTCCCAGTTCTTTGACATGGGCCGGCTTGGTCAGAACCGGGAGGGCGGCGGTCTTTTTCATCTCCCGCAGCAGAGCCATCCCCCGGCTGTTCATCCCCAGCACCCGCAGATAGCGGGGGGCGTCCGGCCTGTCCGCCCCGGAGATGCCCAGAAACGCCCATACCGCCAGCCTTCGGATGCGGGCGTGGGTGTAGCGTTTGCTCTTCGCCAGAGAATAGAACTCCTCCAGAGAGGCGGCCTGTCCCGCCGCCCGTACCAGCCGGGCGGGCAGTCCCTCCCCCGCCCCGCTGTCAGGCAAGGCGGCAAAATCTTCCGCATCCATCCGGCGCAGCCGGGCCAGGACCGCCCGCTCCACCCGGCGCATATCAGCGATCCCCGCCCGCCTCAGAATTTCCGCGGCCCCGGCGGGCAGGGCCCCGGCCGCCTCTTCCCACCTGCCCTGCCGTACCCTGCTGCGTATGGTGGAGGCGGACAGGATGGGGCCGCCCATCTCCTCTCCCGGCGCGCCGTCGTGCCCCTCCCCCTTCCGGGGCACCGTCATGGGCCGGATTCCGCTTCTCAGGGCGTTCAGCGCCCGGATATATTCCACGCCCAAATTGTTGTTTGGTGAGGAGAGCACCTCCGCGCCCGGTCCCCAGCAGCTTTGAAGGGCCGCCTGCCGGGCCGCGGGAAAGGGCAGCCCCTCCCCCATCAGGCGGCGCAGCTTCGCCTGACAGCCGGGGCTGTCCAGGCCTGCTGCCGCCCGCTCCAGGAGATCCGCATCTCCGCACTCGCTGCCGAAGGAGAGGATGTCCACCACTCCGGCGGCCTCCAGCAGAGCCAAAGCCCCCCGGGCAAAGCCCTCCGCCGAGGAAACGGACCAGGAAACGGGCAGCTCCAGCACCAGATCAGCCCCGCCCCGGAGGGCCAGCTTTGCCCGGGTCCACTTGTCAGTCAGGGCGCACTCTCCCCGCTGGACCCAGTCCCCCGACATGACGCACACCGCCGGCACATCCTCCCCCAGCTGCCGCCGGGTCTCGGCAATGTGCCAGGCGTGGCCCAGGTGGAAGGGGTTGTATTCCGCCACGATTCCAACTGCTTTCATGACTTTCCTCCAAAACTTTTCCCGGAATCGGCCTCTTTTTTCACGGAAAAAAGAGTTGTCCTTTGCTGGAAAAAGTTATACAATAGAAATGCTGAGGTTTTCCTCTATGTTGTGAAGAATTTAACACATTTTTCGCGCTTCTACAAGGGTTTCCAGTATTTTATTTGAAGGAGAGACGTACCAATGAACATTCTCGTCATCAACGCCGGCAGCTCTTCCCTGAAGTATCAGCTCATGGACTCGGTCAGCCACGATGTGCTGGCCAAGGGCCTGTGCGAGCGCATCGGCATCGACGGCCGCCTGACCCATCAGATCCCCGCCACGGACGCCAAGTATGAATTTGAGAGTCCCATGCCCACCCACGCCGAGGCCATCCAGTCCGTACTGGACGCTCTG
>JAQXNP010000112.1 GCA_029098065.1 Clostridiales bacterium
CCCCGCGATATACCCGACGAGCAGCAGGACGCCCACCCCCGCCAGCCCGCCGATGAGCAGACGGCATCCGGCGCTCTTTTTGTTTTCAATCATGAATACCGCCCCCCTTTACAATCCCAGGGCCTCTTTGATTTTCTTTACATACCGCCGGGACACCCAGCACACCCGGCCCCCCTCCAGTGTCAGCCGGATGGTACCCCCCAGGGACAGGTCCAGGGCGGTGACCTTTTTCAGATTCACGATCTCCGAGTGGGAGATGCGGACAAACCGCCGCCGGTCCAGCCGTTCCTCCAGTTCATAGAGCCGCAGGCGGACCCGGTACTCCCCCGCCGCCGTCCAGGCAAAGACCCCTTTGTCGGCGGTATAGAAGCAGAGGATCTCCCGGGGAGCCAGCGGGGTCATCTCCTCCCCCCGCCAGCCGGGCAGGTCCTCCTCCCGGGCCAGAAGAGCGGCCAGGGCCTCCACCTCTTCCGTCCGGACGGGGGCGGAGATGGTGACGGTCACCTCATCGCTGCCGGGATCCAGGATGATCCTCCATTTCACATCTGCCGCCCCCTTTCCTCTGTTTTTAGTATAGCGGAACCAGCCCACTCCGTCCACGGTTTTCAGACACTCGGCCGGTTTTGCCGGACAACCGGCGGCCTCCGTAATTGTAAAGTCGGGTGTCCCGCTTAAATTCCCGGGACTTTACACATACTTTACAATGGCTTGAAGGACAACTTTACAATGGGCTTTTATAATAAAACCTGTTCCAAGGATCAAAACTTTACATCAACGACGATTGGAGAATGAAGAGAATGAAAAAGTCTGTTTCCCTGCTTTTGTCCGCCGCGCTGTGCGTGGGTCTGCTGGCCGCCTGCGGAGGCGGAGATTCCACTCCCAGCCAGGCCGCCGAAAGCGCTCCCGCCGAGAGCCAGGCCGCCGGCGCCGCCCTCTCCGGCACCGTGGCTACCAACGGTTCCACCTCCATGGAGAAGGTCATGGGCGCCCTCATCGAGCAGTTCAAGACCGTCCAGCCCGACATCACCGTGACCTATGATCCCACCGGCTCCGGCTCCGGCGTGGAGGCCGCCACCAACGGCTCCGCCGACATCGGTCTGGCCTCCCGCAACCTGAAGGATGAGGAAGTGGCCAACGGCCTCACCGAGACTGTGGTGGCCAAGGACGGCATCGCCATCGTGGTCAATCCCGCCAACACTGTGGAAGATCTGACCGTGGAGCAGGTGGCCGCCATCGCCAAGGGCGAGATCACCAACTGGAAGGACCTGGGCGGCGATGACGCTGAGATCGCTTTTATCGGCCGGGAAGCCGGTTCCGGCACCCGCGGCGCCTTTGAGGAGCTCACCGGCACCGAGGACGCCTGCGCTTACAATCAGGAACTGACCTCCACCGGCGCTGTCATCACCGCCGTGTCCACCACCCCCGGCGCCATCGGCTACGCCTCCCTCTCCGCCGTGGATGACTCCGTCAAGGCCGTAAAGATCGGCGGCGTGGAGTGCACTGAGGAGACCGTTCTGGACGGCAGCTACGCCATTCAGCGTCCCTTCGTCTTTGCCACTAAGACCGACGCCGCTCTCAGCGATGCGGCTCAGGCCTTCTATGACTTCGCCACCGATCCCGCCAACGCCGAGCTCTACACCGCCGCCGGCGTGGTGCCCGCCTTCCGCTGATATGGAATATCTCCCCCAGGGGGAAAGGGTTGACCGGCCCGATGGCGACATCGGGCCTCTTCCCATATCTGATCCAGGAGGTCTTCACTATGGATGACGCACCGATTCTTCCCGTCACACCCAAGACAGAGGCCCGCAGGCCCGAGCCCCCTTCCGTAAAGCGGATCGGCACCCGGGAACTGTTGGAAAAGGGCATGAACATTCTCTTTTTCCTCTGCGGCCTTCTGGCGGTGGCCTTTGTCCTGTTCATCACGGTCTATCTGGTCATCTCCGGTCTGCCGGCCATCCGGGAGATCGGCCTGACCGACTTCCTCTTCGGCACCCGATGGGCCTCCACCGCCAAGGAGGACCCCGCCTTCGGCATCCTGCCCTTCATCCTGACCTCGGTCTACGGCACCGCCGGAGCCATGGTCATCGGCGTGCCGGTGGGTTTTCTCACCGCCGTGTTCCTCTCCAAGCTGGCCCGGCCCAGGGTTGCGGCTGTCATCCGCACCGCCGTGGA
>JAQXNP010000113.1 GCA_029098065.1 Clostridiales bacterium
GACCCCATCCAGGGCAGCTATACCTTTGAGGTATCTTCCGCCGGAGCGGACCGGGTGCTCAAAAAGCCGGAGCATTTCGCCGCCTTTCCGGGCGCGGAGGTGGAGGTGCGCCTCTACCGCCCCCAGGAGGGCCGGAAAGACTGGGTGGGAAATCTGTCCGCCTATGAGGACGGAGATGTGACCATCTCCACCCCCGCCGGAGACAAAACCTTCGAAAAGAAAGACGTGGCACAGGTCCGCCTGTACGTCCGCGTCTGACAAAATAAAGGAGAATCACGAATCATGCCTAGGAAAAATCAAAAGGCCCAGAAGAGCAACGAACTGGATACCGCCGAGTTCTTTGCTGCCATCGACCTCATTGAGAAGGAGAAGGGCATCCCAAAAAGCTATATGCTGGATAAAATCACACTGGCTCTGGTCTCCGCCTACAAGAAGGACCATCCGGAGGCGGGAGACAACGTGGTGGTGGACGCCGACGAGGAAAAGGGCACCGTCCGGATGTATCTGAAAAAGGACGTGGTGGAGACGGTGGACAATCCCGCCACCGAAATCAGCGTGGAAGACGCCCAGGCCAAGCTGCCCCAGGCCCGTCTGGGCGATGTCATCCGCATGGAGATCAAAACCCGCGACTTCGGCCGCATCGCCGCCCAGACCGCCCGTCAGGTCATCATCCAGGGGATGCGGGAAGCGGAACGGGGCATGATCTTTGATGAGTTCACTTCCAAGGAGCACGAGATTCTCACCGGTCTTGTCACCCGGGTGGATCCCCGCACCGGTGGCGCTTCCCTGCGCATCAGCTCGGGCAGTGAATTCACCGAGGCCTACCTCGCCCCCAGCGAGCAGGTCAAGGGCGAAACCTATGTAGAGGGTATGCGCATCCGGGTCTATGTGGTTGAGGTCCGCCACGCCACCCGGGGACCCCAGGTACTCATCTCCCGGACCCATCCCGGTCTGGTGAAGCGGCTCTTCGAGATGGAGGTACCCGAGATCTACGACGGCACCGTGGAGGTCAAGTCCATTGCCCGGGAAGCGGGCAGCCGCACCAAGCTGGCGGTGTGGTCTGCCGATCCCAACGTGGATCCCATCGGCGCCTGCGTGGGTCCCAAGGGCCAGCGGGTGAACAGCATCGTGGATGAGCTCAAGGGCGAAAAGGTGGACATCATCAAGTGGTCGGAGGATCCCACCGAGTACGTGGCCGCCGCCCTGGCCCCCGCCGATGTCATCAGCGTCATCACTCAGGATGACACCAAGAACTGCCGGGTGGTCGTTCCCGATGACCAGCTCTCTCTGGCCATCGGCAAGGAGGGCCAGAACGCCCGCCTGGCCGCCAAACTCACCGGCTACAAAATCGATATCAAGCCGGAGAGCGCTCCCAACGACCCCGATCCGGAGGAGGAGGACCTCATTCTGGACGATGAGCCCGAAGGGGAGAATATAGACGCGGAATAAACATTCCGTCTGTTTCCATCTGATTGGAAAGGAGGCCTTCCCATGCCGAAAAAAATTCCTCTGCGACAGTGTCTGGGCTGCCGGGAGCACAAACCCAAAGGTGAACTCATTCGGGTGGTCCGTTCTCCCCAAGGAGAGGTCTCCTTGGATTTCAAGGGGAAAAAGCCCGGACGGGGCGCCTATGTGTGCCCCAGCCCCGACTGTCTGAAACGGGCCCGCAAGACCAAGGCCCTGGAGCGGGCCTTCTCCACCCCCCTGCCCGATGAGGTGTGGGAGCAGCTGGAGGCCCAGATGGAAGCAGGTGACCGGGATGGATGACAACGGCCTTCTTGGAATCATCGGCCTGGCCCGGAAGGCCGGGAAGCTCCATCTGGGTGAGGAGAGCGCGGCGGCGGCCGCCCTGGACCATAAGACCCGGCTCATCCTTGTGGCGTCCGACGCCGCGGAAAATACAGCCCAGCGTATCCGGCGGGCCGCTGAAACGGGCAACGCCGTCTGCCTGTCCATTCCCCACTCCAAAGAGGAGCTGGGCGGGGCCGTGGGCAGAAAGAGCTGCGCTGTGGCCGCGTTCTCCGACGTGGGCCTCGCCGCGGCGGCGGTGCGGAAGCTGGCCGGACTGGATCCTCAGCAATACGGCGAGGCGGCCCGGAAGCTCTCCCACAAAGCGGAGAAAACAGACCGGCGGCGGAGGGAACGCCGCCAGCGGGAAAAAGAGGCCCGGTCCGCCAGGCCCTGGTCCCCGCCGCCCAAGGGAAAACTGTGAAGCGCTCCGCGCCGCGGGCCCGTCGGTCCGCCCATCGTTTTTTGAAAGATAGGATATACTGAGGCTTGTTCCAATCAGAAAGGGGGAGTCCCCTCTCCCCTTTTCTCATTGGCGCAAGCCCCACATGGAGGTGGCTCATTTGCTGAACAACAAGTATCGTGTCCATGAAGTGGCCAAGGATTTCGGCCGGAATTCCAAGGAGATCGTCGACATCCTCACCGAGTATGCCACAACCCCCAAAAATCACATGCAGGTCCTGAGTGACCGGGAACTCTCCCTCATTTTCGAGTGTCTGACCCAGCGCAACCAGCTGGACAGCATCGAGAGTATCTTCGCCGATGTCTATCACGAGCCCAAGGCCGCCCCGGCGGCTCCCCAGGCTCCCAAAAAGCAGCAGGCGCCGGCGCAGAATCCCGCCCGGCCCCAGCAGCAGGCCCAGCGTCCCGCGCCTCAGGCCGGCGGGAAGCAGCCCCCCCAGCAGGGTTCCGGCAAGCCTCAGCAGGGCGGCGGGAAACCCCAGCAGGCTCAGCAGCCTCAGCAGACCCAGCAGCCCATTCAGCGCCGGGTCCCCGAGAAGAAGCTGGTGGACACCCGCAAGGGCGGCGCGGTCAATCTGGATAAGTACGATGAGAAGCTGGAGCGCATCGCCTCCTCCAAGACCAAGCAGATGGACGCCGGACGGGAAAAATTCCGCAACCGGAACGCCAATCAGCGACGGGGCAGCTTCGGCGGCAACAAGCGCCGTCAGGAGGAGCAGGAGAAAATGCGCCGCCTCCAGCTGGAGATTGCCAAGAAAACCCCTGTGACGGTGAAGATCCCCGATGAGATCGCCGTCAACGAGCTGGCCTCCCGGATGAAAAAGACCGGTGCGGAGGTGGTCAAGACCCTGATGAAAAACGGCGTTATGGCCTCCCTCAGCGATGTGATCGACTTTGACACCGCCGCCATCATCGCCGAAGAGATGGGCTGCAAGGTGGAGAAAGAGGTCATCGTCACCATCGAGGAAAAGCTCATCGACACCGCCGAGGACAAGGACGAGGATCTGGAGCCCCGGGCTCCCGTGGTGGTGGTCATGGGCCACGTGGACCACGGCAAGACCTCCCTGCTGGATTATATCCGCAACGCCCATGTTGCCTCCGGCGAGGCCGGCGGCATCACTCAGCACATCGGCGCCTACCAGGTCAATGTGAAGGGCAACCCCATCACCTTCCTGGACACCCCCGGCCATGAGGCCTTTACCGCCATGCGGGCCCGGGGCGCCATGATCACTGATATCGCCATTCTGGTGGTGGCCGCCGACGACGGCATTATGCCCCAGACCATCGAGTCCATCAACCACGCCAAGGCCGCCGAGATCCCCATCATCGTGGCCATCAACAAGATGGATAAACCCGAGGCCAATCCCGAGCGCATCAAGCAGCAGCTCACCGAGTATGAGCTGGTGCCCGAGGAATGGGGCGGCGAGACCATCTGCTGTCCCATCTCCGCCAAGACCGGCGAGGGCATCGACAACCTGCTGGACATGGTCGTCCTCACCGCCGAGATGCGGGAGCTGAAGGCCAACCCCAACCGTTCCGCCCACGGCGCCGTGGTGGAAGCCCGGCTGGACAAGGGCCGCGGCCCCGTGGCCACCCTGCTGGTGCAGAACGGCACCCTGAACCAGGGCGATGTCATCATCGCCGGCACCGCCGTGGGCCGCGTCCGCGCCATGACCAACGCCGCGGGCGAAAAAGTCCAGCACGCCGGTCCCTCCGTGCCTGTGGAGATCATCGGCATGTCCGAGGTGCCCGAGGCGGGCGATGACTTCCACGCCGTGGCCGATGAGCGCATGGCCCGGGAGCTGGCCGACCAGCGCAAGCATGACCAGAAGGCCGCCGCCGCGGGCAGCCAGGGCAAAGTCACGCTGGAAGATCTGTTCAGCCAGATCCAGCAGGGCGAGATGAAGAATCTGAACATCATCGTCAAGGCCGATGTCCAGGGTTCCGCCGAGGCGGTGAAGTCCTCCCTGGAGAAGCTGACCAACGAGGAGGTCCGGGTGCGGGTCATCCACTGCGCCGTGGGCGCCATCAACGAGTCCGATGTCATGCTGGCCAACACCTCCAACGCCATCATCGTGGGCTTCAATGTCCGGCCCGACACCAACGCCAAGGCCAGCGCCGCCCGGGATCACGTGGATATGCGGATGTACCGGGTCATCTACGACTGCATCAACGAGATCGAGGCCGCCATGAAGGGCATGCTCTCCCCCAAGTTCGAAGAGGTGGAGCTGGGCACCGTGGACGTCCGGGAGGTCTACAAGATCACCGGAGCGGGCATCATCGCCGGCTGCTATGTCACCTCCGGCCGGGTCACCCGAAATGCCCAGATCCGTCTGGTCCGGGACGGTATTGTGATCCACGAGGGAGCCATTGCCTCCCTGCGCCGGTTCAAGGACGACGTGAAGGAAGTGGCTCAGGGCTACGAGTGCGGCATCGGCATCGAGAAGTATTCCGATATCAAGGTGGGGGATACC
>JAQXNP010000114.1 GCA_029098065.1 Clostridiales bacterium
GGACGCCCTGGTAATCTGCCCCTGCACCGGCAACACCCTGGGCAAACTGGCCTCCGGCATCGCCGATTCCACCGTCACTCTGGCGGCCAAGGCCCATCTGCGCAACGGCAGGCCCTTGATTCTGGCCGTCTCCACCAACGACGGTCTGGCTTCGTCGGCCAAGTCCATCGGTATTCTGCTGGACCAAATACACGTCTACTTTGTCCCCTTCCGGCAGGATGACCCGGCAGGCAAGCCCACTTCCCTGGTGGCCGACTTCACCCTGGTCCCGGACACTGTGGCCGCCGCCCTGGAGGGGCGTCAGATCCAGCCCATGCTGCTTGCTCCGGCAAAATAGGAAGCGGTCAAAAAGGCCGGCGGACACAAAATGTCCGCCGGCCCTTTGTCTGTATGTTCAGTCTTCGCCCATGTTGGCGTTGACGATGCTGAAATGGTGGTCCACCGCCAGAGCCAGCTGGATCTTGTCCCTCCGCCGCAGGGCATCCGCCATCTGCTCATGGGCATACTGGAGCTGATCCGCCCGTCCGGGATCCCGGAGGATGCGCTGGCGCATGTCGCTGATGAACCGGTCAATGGTAACGGACAAAGCCCGCAGGATCTGGATGATTAGCTCATTGCCCGAACAGGCGGCGATGGCGTCGTGGAACTGCTTGTCCAGTCTGGCCCCCTGCTCCACCGGGCTGTGGTCCATCTCTGCGGCCAGAGCGAACAGGTCTTCCGCCTCCTGATCGGTAATCCGATCCGCTGCCAGCAGAGCCGCCTGAAGCTCCAGTCCCGCTCGCAGCTCCGCCAATTGGCGGTAGTCGATCCGCTGGAGCAGAATGAGAAGCTCAAAGGTCCCCTTCAGGTTCCGGCCGATGTCGCAGCTGACAAAATTTCCGGCTCCCTGACTGCTGATGATAAACCCCATCTGCTCCAGCAGCCGGATGGCCTCCCGGACGGAGTTGCGGCTGATGCCCAGCTGCTCTGCCAGCTCCCGCTCGGGAGGCAGACTCTGTCCAAGGGCCAGGTTTCCCTCCCGCAGCTCTTCTTCCAGATAAATAAGCACCCGTTCATAGGACTTTCCCTGTTCCGCCACACGCCCCACCTCTCTTTCCGATCATGCACACCGGCCAGCGTCCCGCGCCTTGGCTTTGGTCGGGCGGACCATTCCGTCCGGAACTCAGCCTTCCCGTGAACATACAAATTCAGCAATGTCCATTTCAATGGGATTGCGCGGCTCTGCCGCGGGAATGAACACCGCGATGCAGCTGATTCTATTGGTACTATTATAGCATCTTCATCTTTTCCCGTACAGGTTACCCGCAAAAATGGCAGGGCCAAATTTGCACAAAATCTCCCCCTCCATTTTTGTCACCTTTCCAAAAATGTGAGATTTTTCCGGAAATCGACCGCTTTTTCTTGACTTTATCCTGATCCGCGCCTATCATGAATTTGTTATATGGTAGGGCCAATCAAGAAGATATCATGAGATAGGGAGGCGATATCCGTGGCGGTCATTACTTTGCCCTTTGGGCGGGAGAAAGTCCAGGCCGACATTCCGGATCACCGGCTGGCCGGTGTGCTGCGCTCCAAAGCCCACGGCTACCAGGCGCCCGCCGGAGAGTCCGAACTGGTCCGTCAGGCACTGGAAAATCCCATCGGCACTCCCCGGCTGCGCGAGCTGGCCAGGGATAAGAAAAACATTGTTATCATCAGCAGCGACCACACCCGTCCGGTCCCCAGCAAAATCATTCTGCCCGAGCTGGTCTCCGAGATCCGGGCCGGAAATCCGGAAGCTCAGATCACTGTTCTCATTGCCACCGGCTTCCACCGCCCCACGACGGAAGCCGAGCTCCTGGACAAGTTCGGAGAGGAGCTTTACCTTCACTCCGGCCTGACCTTTCTGGTACATAAGAGCGGGCAGAGTGAAAACATGGTCCCCCTGGGCACCCTGCCCTCCGGCGGACAGCTCCTCATCAACAAGGTGGCGGCCAGCGCCGACCTGCTGGTGAGCGAGGGCTTCATCGAACCCCATTTCTTCGCCGGCTTCTCCGGCGGACGCAAGAGCGTTCTCCCCGGCGTGTGCAGTCGGACCACCGTGCTGGCCAATCACTGCTCCGCTTTTATCGACAGTCCCTTCGCCCGTACCGGAATTCTGGACGGAAACCCCATCCACACCGACATGATCTACGCCGCCGAGGCGGCCCATCTGGCCTTCATCTGCAATGTGGTCATCGACGCGGACAAAAAGATCATCGCCGCCTTCGCCGGCCATTTCAATGAGGCGCACCGGAAAGGCTGTACCTTTGTGGAATCTCTCTCCGGCGTAGACGCCGTCTCCGCCCCCATCGTCATCTCCACCAACGGCGGCTATCCCCTGGATCAGAACATCTATCAATCCGTAAAGGGTATGACGGCCGCCGAAGCCACCTGCCCGGAAGGCGGCGTCATCATCATGGTCGCCGCCTGCGCCGACGGCCACGGCGGTCAGTCTCTCTACGACACCTTCGCCAGCGGCGAGGATAAACAGGCCATTATGGACCGTTTCCTGGCCACCCCCAGCGACCGCACCATCCCCGATCAGTGGGAAGCCCAGATCCTCTGCCGGGTGCTGATGAAGCACACCGTCATTATGGTCACCCAGGCCCCCCGGGAGATGGTGGAGGCCATGCAGATGCGCTGGGCCCCCGATCTGCCCTCCGCCATTGCCCTGGCGGACTCCATCCTGGGCCGGGAAAACAGCCCCATCACCGTGATTCCGGACGGCGTGTCCGTCATCGTCCGCCAAAAGTGAAACCAAAAATTTTAGGATAAAAGGGGAAACAAGTCATGAGTGAATATCAGTATGAATCTGTGACGCCGGAGCTGCTGGAAGCTCTGAAGGCTGCCGCACCCGGCCACGTCACCTACGGGGACGAGGTCAACGAGGACTTCGAACGGGACGAGATGCCCATTTACGGCAAGGTCATGCCCCAGGTGGTGGTAGAGGCCACCTCCACCGAAGAGGTGGCGGCCGTCATGAAGCTGTGCAACGAGCACCATGTGCCCGTCACCCCCCGGGGCGCCGGCACCGGCCTGGTGGGCGGTGCGGTGCCCATTGAGGGCGGCGTTCTGATCTCCACCGCCAAGATGAACAAGATTCTCTCCTATGACACCGAGAACATGGTGGTCCGGGTCCAAGCCGGCGTGCTCCTCAACCAGCTGGCCGACGACGCCGCCAAGCAGGGCTTCCTCTATCCCCCCGATCCCGGCGAGAAGTTCGCCACCCTGGGCGGCAACGTCTCCACCAACGCCGGCGGCATGCGGGCGGTGAAGTACGGCACCACCCGGGACTACGTCCGCGCCATGACGGTGGTCCTCCCCACCGGCGAGATCCTCCACCTGGGTGCCTCCGTGTCCAAGAGCAGCTCCGGCTACTCTCTGCTCAACCTGATGGTGGGCTCCGAGGGCACTCTGGGCATCGTTACCGAGCTCACCCTGAAGCTCATCCCCATGCCCAAGGAGGTTGTCACCCTGGTGGTCCTCTTTGAAAGCCTGGATGACTGCATCTCCACCGTACCCAAGCTGATGCGCTCCGGCCTTCAGCCCCAGGCCCTGGAGTTCATGGAGCGGGAGATTGTCCGTCTCTCCGAGTCCTATCTGGAGCGGAGCACCTTCCCCCAGACCTATCAGGGCAGCGAGATCAACGCCTACCTGCTGGTCACCTTTGACGGCGACGATGAGGAACAGCTCAGCGGCATGATCGAGCGGGCCTCCGAGGTTGTTCTGGACGCCGGCGCTCTGGATGTTCTGGTGGCTGACACCGCCCAGATGAAGAAAGACGCCTGGGCCGCCCGCAGCTCCTTCCTGGAGGCCATCGAGGCCAACACCAAGCTGCTTGACGAGTGCGACGTGGTGGTCCCTGTGAATGAGATTGCCCACTTCCTTACCTTCGTCAAGTCCATCGCCCAGGACTACACCTTTGAGGTCAAGAGCTTTGGCCACGCCGGTGACGGCAACCTGCACATCTATACCTGCTCCAGTGATATGGAGCTGGAGGAGTTCCGCAAGCAGGTGGACAACTTTATGGAAAAGGTATACGCCAAGGCCACCGAACTGGGCGGCCAGATCTCTGGTGAGCACGGCATCGGCCACGGCAAGCTGCCCTATCTGGAAAAGGTTGCCGGCCCGGTGTCCATGCGGCTCATGAAGGGGATCAAGGAGGTCTTTGACCCCAATATGATTCTCAATCCCGGCAAGGTATGCTATAAACTGTAAGAAATCTGTATGAATTCTTCCGCCGGAACGGGGCGGCCCTGAACGGGCCGCCCCGTTTTTCGGCACTTGCAGGCTCTCTTCTGCATTTTTCCTCTTGCCAGATTGCAGAATCTGCGTTAAAATGAAAACAATATACCGGCGAAAATGAAACGATGGAGCGAAAGGGATTTCCTCGCGGATCCTTTTTTTATTTCCAGAATAATTTGACGCATTAAACAGCTACTGTATTATTATAAAAAAGTATTCTTAACAAAGGAGGCTTTCCCTTTGGTCAAATATTTCGCCAAACGAGTTGGGATGATGCTGGTGGCCATGCTGGCCATCTGCCTGCTCACCTTCTGCCTGATGCACGCGGTGCCAGGCGGACCCTTTACCAACGACCGAAAGGTCACGCCGGAGGTGGAGGCCGCCCTGAACGAAAAGTATGGCCTGGACCAGCCTCTGCCCGCCCAGTTCATCAACTACATGAAGGGGCTCCTTCACGGGGATTTCGGCCCGTCGTATAAATACACCGGCAAAACGGTGAACGAGTTTATCGAAACCGGATTTCCGGTTTCCGGCAAACTGGGCCTCATCACCATTTTGTTTGTCCTGCTGACAGCCATTCCAATGGGAATTCTGGCGGCGGTGAAGAACGGGAAATGGCAGGATATGGCCATCATGGCGGCGGCCACCATCGGGGTCACCATTCCCTCCTTCGTCATCGCCTCCATCCTGGTCTATTTCTTCTCCTATCACCTGGGGTGGTTACCCGCTTTCGGCCTGGACAGCTGGAAAGGCTACATTCTGCCGGTCATCGCCCTGGGGGGGTACTCGGTGAGCTACCTGGCCCGGCTCACCCGCTCCAGCCTGCTGGAGGTCATGGGTCAGGACTACATCCGCACCGCCCGGGCCAAGGGATTGTCTGAATTCAAAGTCATCACCCGCCACGCCCTGCGCAACGCCCTGCTTCCCGTTATCACCGTTCTGGGGCCCACCGTGGCGAACCTGCTCACCGGCAGCTTCGTGGTGGAGAATATCTTCGCCATTCCCGGCCTGGGCAAATACTTTGTCAACAGCGTTTCCCAGCGGGACTACACCACCATCATGGGGGTCACCATCTTCTACGCCGCCTTCCTCATGGCGATGGTGCTGGTGGTAGACATGTTCTACTGCCTCATTGACCCCCGGATCAAATACGACGAATAAGGGGGGCGCGCAATGGCACTGACAAACGACAAATGGGCCCCGCTGGAGCAGTCCAGCGAGAGCCGGGAAAAAATCTGGAGCAAAAACCGCACCTTTGCCGGGGATGTGTGGTTCCGCTTCCGCCACAAGCCCACCGCTGTGGCGGGACTGGTCATGATCCTCCTGTTCATTCTCTTTTCCCTGGTGGGACCCCTGTTCACTCCCTATTCCTATTCTGTTCAGAGTCTGGAACGGGTCAACATTCCGCCCCTGATGAAGGTCTACAACGTCGGGGAGAGCCGGGTCTTTATCACCCCCTCCCTCAAGCTCATCCGGGTAACGGAGAACGGCTCTCTGGCCGAAACGCTCCCCATTGTCCGGGAGGAGAGCGGCAAATCCATGACCATCTTTGACTGCGGCGGCAAAGAGGTGGCGCTCTACTACGGCGGCTCCTCTTACGTCGTGTGTGACGAGGCGTCGGGCAACATCTATCCCTCCTCCCACATCTGGAACCACGATCACGTGCTGGGCACCGATGCCCTGGGCCGGGATATTCTGGCCCGGCTGATGTACGGCACCCGGGTCTCCCTAATGGTGGCTTTCGTCTCGGTGCTGGTGAATTTGGTCATCGGAATCCTCTACGGCGGCATCGCAGGCTATCTGGGCGGCGCGGTGGACGCTGTGATGATGCGGATCGTGGACATCATCAGCACCATCCCCCTGACCCTCTATGTCATCCTGATTATGATGATCTTCGGCCAGGGCCTTCAGAGCATTATCATTGCCCTGGGCTGTGTCTACTGGGTGGATATGGCCCGGGTGGTCCGGGGGCAGGTCCTCAGCCTGAAACAGCAGGAGTTCGTGCTGGCGGCCCGGACCATCGGCTCCTCTCCCCGCACCATCCTGCTCCAGCACCTGATCCCCAACGCCATGGGCTCCATCCTGGTCACTGCCACCATGCTCATCCCCTCCGCCATCTTTATGGAGGCGTTTCTGGGTTATCTGGGCATCGGCCTGCGGCCCCCGCTGGCCAGTCTGGGCACCATGTGCAACGACGCCAATGCCAATCTGCGCACCAGCCCCCACGAACTGCTGATCCCCGCTGTGGTGATCTGTCTCATCATGTTCGCCTTCAATTTTGTGGGCGACGGGATGCGGGACGCGCTGGATCCGAAACTGAAGAAATGAGGTGAGAGAAATATGGAATCTAGTCTCACCGTCAACAATTTAAAGACCACCTTTTTTACCAGCGGCGGCACCGTCCAGGCCGTCCGGGGTGTCAGCTTTGAAGTGGGGAAGGGCGAGATCGTAGGTATTGTGGGTGAGTCCGGCTCGGGCAAAAGCGTCACCTCCATGTCCATTCTCCGGCTTCTTCCCGGCACTGCCCGCATCGCCCCGGAGAGTTCCATCATTTTTGAGGAACAGGAGCTCTCCACTCTGGCCACCAAACAGCTCCGGGAGATCCGGGGGCAGAAAATCGCCATGATCTTCCAGGATCCCATGTCCTCCCTGAACCCCCTGATCTCTGTGGGCAAGCAGGTGGAGGAGATGATGAAGACCCATCATACGGACATGTCCAAGGAAGAGCTCCACGAGCGGGCCCTGGAGCTCTTCCGGCAGGTCCGCATCCCCGAGCCTGAGAAACGGTTCAAAGAGTTTCCTCATCAGTTTTCCGGCGGCATGCGCCAGCGGGTGATGATCGCCATGGCCCTGGCCAACAGGCCCGACCTGCTCATCGCCGACGAGCCCACCACCGCTCTGGACGTGACCATTCAGGATCAGATCCTCAAGCAGCTGCGCGCCCTCCAGCGGGAGTCGGGGGCCAGCATCATTTTCATCACCCACGATCTGGGCGTGGTGGCTGAACTGTGCCAGCGGGTGCTGGTGATGTACGGCGGCCTCATCATGGAGGAAGCCCCCATTGATGACCTCTTTGAAGATCCCCGCCACCCCTATACTCTGGGCCTTCTGGCCTCAGTCCCGTCGCTCAGCCAGGATAAGGCCGGACGCCTGGCCTCCATCCCCGGCTCGCCGCCCGACATGACCAAACCTCCGGAGGGCTGTCCTTTCGCTCCCCGGTGTCCCTCCGCCCGGCAGATCTGCGCCGCGGAGCAGCCCCCCTACGTCCAGATGGGAGAGCACCGCCGGTCCATGTGCTGGCTCCTCCAGCCCGACGCCCCGGCGGAGAACAACCCCTTCCGGAAGGAGGCGGCGAAATGACAGAGCATATTCTGGAGGTGGAACACCTCACGCAGTATTTCCGGGTCAACCGGAAAGAAGTCGTCCACGCGGTGGATGACGTCTCCTTTACCATCTCCCGGGGACAGACCCTGGGTCTGGTGGGGGAATCCGGCTGCGGCAAATCCAGCTGCGCCCGGTCCATCATCCGTGTCTACGACCCCACCGGCGGGAAGATCGTCC
>JAQXNP010000115.1 GCA_029098065.1 Clostridiales bacterium
ACGATGCGCGGTTTGCGAAAATGGCAAAGCGGTATGAGCAGGAGCAGGGCGAGGCTGCCGGGAAAATCAAGGCGCTGCGGTTGGAACTGAAAAAGTCAGACGGCAAGCAAATGGATATGGATTTCTTTCTTGAAACGATCCATCGCTATACCGACGCCACCACGATTACCAAACGCATGGTCGGGGAGTTGATCGACCACATTGACGTTTATCCTGCGGTCAAGAAGGACGGCGTTACCAATCAGCGTGTCGTGATCTTCTACAACTGCATTGGTGCCTTTGAAGTGCCGGATCGCCGGAAGATTCCGGAGCAGGACATCCTGCTGGAAACGAGAAAAGGCGTAGCATTAAGCTACGCCCCCGCACAGATTGCCATATAGAATTGAGCATAAAAAATGCGGCGTATCATCAAAAGAACTTTTCAGATCCTTTAATGATACTCCGCATGGTCGGAGTGGCGGGATTCGAACCCGCGGCCTCTTGGTCCCGAACCAAGCGCGATACCAAGCTTCGCCACACCCCGCTAAAACGCAAGGTATATTATAGCGGCCTTAAACTAAATTGTCAAGTCAAATCCTCACAATCCTGGAATGTCATCCTTCCTATTGAAAAAAGACGCGCTGCCCATCCTTTTATCAGGGCAGCGCGTCTTTCTGTTATTTAAAGTAGTCCACACCGGAGCGGAACAGGCCCATATCAAACCGGCCGGGAACATTCTTGTAAAGTCCATCCCCTACCCGTTCGCTGTGACCCATTTTGCCCAGTACCCGTCCATCCGGGCTGGTAATCGCCTCAATCGCCCAATAGCTTCCGTTCGGATTGTAACGGCCGTCCATGGTTGGCCTGCCCTCCAGATCCACATACTGAGCCGCAATCTGGCCGCTGTCCGCCATGGCCTTCAGAATTCCCTCCGGGGCCACAAAGCGGCCCTCTCCGTGGCTGATGGCCACATCGTAAATCTCTCCCACCCGGGTTCCGGCCAGCCAGGGAGATCTGGCGCTGGCCACCCGGGTGTGCACCAGCATACTCTGGTGACGCCCAATGGTGTTGAAGGTCAAAGTAGGACTTTCCGACGTCATGTCCCGGATTTCACCGTAAGGCAGCAGCCCCAGCTTGACCAGGGCCTGGAACCCGTTGCAAATACCCAGCATCAACCCGTCCCGGCGGCCCAGAAGATCCGTCACCGCATCCGAAAGTTCCCGGGCACGGAAGAGAGCGGCGATGAATTTTGCGCTGCCCTCAGGCTCATCGCCGCCTGAGAAGCCGCCGGGCAGGAAGATCATCTGACTCTCCTTCACTGCCTTGGCCAGAGCGGCCACACTCTCCTCTACCCGGCCGGGGGTCAGGTTGTTCACCACCAGGATCTGGGGCACGGCGCCCGCCCGTTCCATGGCCTTGGCGCTGTCATATTCACAGTTGGTGCCCGGGAAAACAGGGATCAGCACCCGGGGTTTGGCAATTCCCAGGTTGGGCCGGGCCAGGGGTTTTTCCTGACTTGAGATCTGGGGAACCTCCCCTTCTCCAGCCGCCGCGATGGGAAACACCGGTGCCAGCTTGGACTCATAGGCCCGCTCCATCACGGACAGCTCCACCTTTTCCCCTCCGCAGGCAAAGGCGTATTCCTCCGTGGTATGCCCCAGCGAAATTCCCACTTGAGGCACGTCCGCCGTTAATTCCAGAAGAAAGCTGCCCCGAGGAGCGGAGAACAGGGTATCGGCGTCCGTCTCGGCGGCGAAGCCCACCCGGTTGCCCAAACACATCTTGAACAGTCCTTCGGCCACGCCGCCATGAACCACAGCCCAGGCGGAGCAGATCTTCTTCTGCCGGATCATTGTCTCCACCTGCGCACAGACGGCGTTAAACCCGGCGGCATCGGGCAGAAAATCATCCCGCTCCGGCGTCAGCAGTACCACCCGGTGGTCCGGCCCCTTGAATTCAGGAGAGATCAGATTGGCGGTCTCCCCCGCCGCTACGGCAAAGGACACCAGCGTGGGCGGTACGTCGATATGCTCAAAGGTTCCGGACATGCTGTCCTTTCCGCCGATCGCGGCCACGCCCAAATCCAGCTGGGCTTTCAGGGCACCCAGCAGAGAGGCCAGCGGGCTGCCCCACCGCTCCGGATCGGTGCCCAGACGCTTGAAATATTCCTGGAAGGTCAGGTACATATCCTTCCGGGCAAAGCCGGCCGCTGTCAGTTTGGCCACGCTCTCGCACACCGCCAGCCAGGCACCCCGGAACTCGTCCTTCTCTGTCACAAAGGGGTCGAAGCCGAACGCCATTCCGGCGCAGGTGGAGGTCTCCCCGGGAACTGGCAGCTTGTGAGCCATAACCTGGGCAGGCGTGGTCTGGTACCTTCCTCCGAAAGGCATGAGTACCGTCGCCGCCCCGATGGTGGAGTCAAACCGCTGGGAGAGGCCCTGCTGAGAGCAGACGTTCAAATCGGTAACCAGCGCCTCCAGCCGCTGTGCCAACGGCAGCCGGGACCGGGTCTCTTCCAGGGGAGCAGCGGTGTGGACCACCGCCCGGGCGTGCTTCTCCGCGCCGTTGGAAGCCAAAAAGCTCCGGGCAATATCGCAGATGGTGTTTCCCTTCCACTTCATAACCATCCGGGGCTCAGCGGTGACTCTGGCCACTACCGTGGCCTCCAGGTTTTCCCCGTGGGCCAGTTCGATAAAGGCGGCGGCCTCCGCCGCGGCCACCACCACCGCCATACGCTCCTGGCTCTCAGAGATCGCCAGTTCGGTGCCGTCCAGTCCCTCGTATTTCTTGGGCACGGTGTCCAGGTCGATGACCAGACCGTCGGCCAGCTCTCCCACCGCCACGGACACCCCGCCGGCGCCAAAGTCATTGCACCGCTTGATGAGGGCGGTGGCCCTGGGGTCACGGAAGAGCCGCTGGAGTTTGCGCTCCTCGGGGGCGTTGCCCTTCTGTACCTCTGCCCCGCAACTCTCCAGACTCTCCACCTTGTGGGCCTTGGAGGACCCAGTGGCTCCGCCGCAGCCGTCCCGGCCGGTGCGGCCGCCCAGCAGGATGACCACATCCCCGGGGACCGGCTGCTCCCGGCGGACGTTGGCCTCAGGCACCGCGCCCATCACCGCGCCGATCTCCATCCGCTTGGCCACATAGCCGGGATGGTACAGCTCGGTGACCTGACCGGTGGCCAGGCCGATCTGGTTGCCGTAGCTGGAGTACCCCTGGGCGGCGGTGGTCACCAGCTTGCGCTGGGGCAGCTTGCCCTCCAGAGTCTCCCCCACCGGTACCAAGGGG
>JAQXNP010000116.1 GCA_029098065.1 Clostridiales bacterium
GACAGAATGCAGAGTGATCCATTTACTGCCCACCTTGAAACCATTCACTCCTCCCGCCCCAGGCTGGCCCTGAAAGGCAATTTTCAACCAAAGATCATTTTCTCCGGAAACAAATAAACGGCGCTGCAGTTCATATATCAAACTGCAGCGCCTCACTATATGGATTCCATTTTACGCCGAAACATAAATATTGACCAGAAATGCCCGCTTGCCTGGTCTTCCGGCCGCCCTTATACTTCTTTTTGATTCATACAATATGTATTGACGGTGCGGAAGCTTTCAGCCGCACGCCATACCGGCCGCCCTGCCGGACAATCTCCGGCTCTTCCAGCGTTAACTCCTCGGGACCGGGAGCCACGATGCCGTAGCCCGTCTCTCTGACCTCCCGCAAGGCATCGGCCACTTTGTCATACTCCCGTTTCACCCCTGCCAGTTCCGTAAGCAGGCTCATCAGGTCGCCGTCATCGGCAATGGTAAAGCCAGACTGGGCGGAGATGGTATCATAAAATAGGCTCCGGGGTAAATCCAGAGCCGCCGCAGCCAGCCCTTCTCCCAACCGGATGGAAGTGACCTGTACATTGCTGACGCTCTCGCAGTTTCCGATCGCCTTCATGGCTCCCTCGACATCCCGGACACGGCGCATCTCCGCCGCCCCTTCCCGGATGGCAGTATAGAGTCCGTTTTTGATCGGATGATCATAGGGCAGCGCGTCTACCCAGGGCGGAAGGAACAGATCCAGCTCCTTTACCGGAAATTCATAGAGTACCCCGCGAATGATGGCAGTGACGTCATCCTCATCCAGTTCCAGGCAGTTGCAGCGCATGCAGGTCACATCGTACCGGCTGGCAATGTCCGCCTGGATCGCTTTCGCACGGTCAGACTGGGGATATGCCGAGTTCAGCAGGACCAGGAAGGGCTTTCCCAGTTCCTTGAGTTCCGTAATGACCCGCTCTTCGGCCTCCAGATAATCCTCCCGGGGAATATCGGTCACAGTACCGTCGGTCGTAACCACGATGCCAATGGTGGAGTGCTCAGCGATGACTTTACGGGTTCCCACCTCAGCCGCCTCGGTCATGGGGATCGGGTGGTCATACCAGGGCGTTGTGACCATCCGGGGGACATCGTCCTCCATCTGGCCCGCGGCGCCGGGGACCATGTAGCCGACACAGTCGATCAACCGGACGGAAAAGGCCGCCCCATCCCCCATCTCCACCTGGACCGCTTCCTCCGGGACAAACTTGGGCTCGGCAGTCATGACTGTCCTGCCCGATCCGCTTTGGGGCAGTTCATCCCGCGCCCGTTCCCGGCGATAGACGTTTTCGATGTTGGGAATTACCAGTGTCTCCATAAAACGTTTGATAAAGGTGGATTTCCCCGTGCGGACGGGACCTACCACGCCAATATAGATGTCGCCCCCGGTGCGCTGGGCAATATCCTCGTAGAGCTTGTTGTCCTCCATCTTTCCTATCCCCCTTTACCGTTTCCTGGGAATGAGCAGCAGTTTTCCCACTGCCGCCGACTCATCTGCCAGTTCGTTGGCGCTGATGATATCGGCAATCGTGGTGCCATATCGTTTGGCCACATCCCAAAGCCGCTCACCTCTGTCCAGCATCCGCAGCACCAGGGAGGGCTGCTCTCCCGCCTCTTCAGCGGCCTGCCCGGGCTCCAGGGCAGAGACCGCGGTAACCTGCCGCCCGGCCATGATCCAGTAATGGAAGTCAAGGACAAACCGGAGTTCCAATCCGCCTCCGGCCGGTGTGGCATAGACATCCCCTGCCGGCTCGCAGCGGCTGAAGCACCGGCAGCTCTCTGGCTCCTCCAGGGAACAGGGGACACTGATCTGACGCTGGGCGGAGTAACAGCCCCCGTCCTCCCCAAGGTAGAGAACCATCACCTCCACCTGGGCGGTAAGAATCAGACGGTCTCCCTCCCGGCTCCGGGTCACCTGGCTTACGGACAGACAGCAGTCTGTGACGTCCCGAACATGAGTGCCGGTATCCCAGGCCTCCCGTGCGTTCTGGGAGCGGACTCCGGCATCCAGGCAGACCTCCATCGGGTAGGTATCCCACTGGGCTGTCAATGGTTCCCGGGTGGAATAGGCATCGGCCAACACCTCCAGAGTCCGGGACTCCCGGACCACCGCCTGGGAAAGCACATCCAGATTCAGTGAGACAATCCGCCCGTCTCCCACGGGGGATAACTGGCAGTCACAGCTGGTGAGGGCCAGAGAGAGGGCGCAGTCCGCCCCCTCTCCTACACCTGAAATCTCCATAATCTGAGAAAAAGGAAGCTCTCCCCCCGCCGTATAAATTCCGTTGTCCTCACCCCGATAGAGGACTGTCACGTTGGCATTTCCTTTGAAGATCAATTTATTCCCGATCAGCTTGGATTCTCCGCAGACCAGGGCCACACGGCTTCTCAAGAGTTCCTCCGCCGCTGGTTTTCCGGCAGAAAAAGTAATCTCCTCGCTGATGGTGAAGGGCTTTTCCTGAACACAGGCGGTGATGCAGACCTCCTGTTTCTCGGTGAGCTGCTCCACGTGGTTTGCCTCCGCCTCCAGAACCTGGCAGCAGATGTTCTCCCTTATGGGAGAAAACACGGTGAGGTCCACCGCCGCCTCCGCCCGGACCAGCACCTTCCGGGGATTGACCGCCCGGGTATCCGCCCTGCGGAAACGGGCGCAGGCCACCACTGTGCATCCCGGCCCGATCCCGGAGCCTTCGGCCGCACAGGTGAAGGGAATCACCACATCCAGGTGGCGTATGCCGTTTTCTCCGTCAGGCACATATAGGACGCTGGCCCGGATGGTACCTGAAACCTCCGCCCGGCCATCCATGGCCTCCCGCCCCCGCAAAAGGACCTTGCCGCCCGTATCCACCACCCGCAGGATGTCGGGGCAGGCGTCCGGGACGATCATCTCCAGTGTCTCCTCCTGGAAAATGGTGGTATCCAGCAGGGCTGTATATCCATTGAGCTGTGTCCTGTCCAGTTCCAATTCCATAACCGCGTTCCACTCCTTGTACGGGCATCCCGCCTCGTTTCTTCTGTGAATCTATATGTACAAGGATGGCCGGGTATGTCTCGATCTGACTCTACTTGACCTTGAAAATGGCCTTCAGAATACCCCGCAGAGCCTTGGGTGACTTCACGACTACGATCTTCACCGGTGCCCACCTCCCTCCAGAATTTTTCTGATATAGTGCTGGCCTTTGTAGCCCAGGGCTACCCCCAGACTGAGCGTCACCAGGGCTGCCGGATAGAGCAGCATGGCCACCCCTCCGGTACAGGCCGCGGCGATCCCCAAATTCCGCTTCATCTCGTCTGTCAATGACAGCAAGAAAGCCGCCTCCTTTCCGTATTTGGATATCCCAATATACGAAAGGAGGCGGCAATGGGTGATTCAATTCCAGTTTCGCTTTTGGCTTCGGATCAGGAGCATCCGCCCGGATTGCGCGGAAATCCGGGCCTCCGGCCCGGTGATCTCATTGCTGACCGACAGGGTATCCCCCCGGGTCAGCGTCCCGTTGTCCAGCGGATATTTGACCCCTCTCAAGGTTACGCCCATGACCGTGCGGTCCAGGGGGATGATGGACAGAAATTGGTAGTGGGAGTCCCGCTTCAGAGTCAGGGGCGCGCCATCCCAAAACCGCACCTCATTGCCCGCGTCCAGAAGGAAGCTCTCGCCGCCCCGGTCGTGGACCCATTCCAGCAGGCCCAGATTGGCAGCCGTCTGATCCAGGCGCCCCCCAATACAGGCGCAGAAAATAATCCGCCGGATCCCCCACTCCAGCGCCAGCATTGCCCCGGCTTGGAGGTCTGTCAGATCCTTCCCCACCGGAAGGGTAACCGATTCCACCCCGTCGATGGGGGAACCGCCCGAATCCCAGTCTCCCACCGCCAGTCCCGGCTCATAGCCCGCCGCCCGGGCACAGCGGATCCCGCCATCGGCACAAATGACCAGATCTGGCTGGGGACAGGCTGTCTTCAGAAATTCCCAATTCCCGGACGGGACCGCACCGAAAATCAGTGCTGTCATTTTCTCTGCCATTCCGGCACCTCCCTGGCCTGCCGGTAGAGCCGCACATAGCTGTCGTGACGGCTGCGGGAAATTTCTCCCCGTTCCACCGCCGCCAGCACTGCACAGCCTTTTTCCTTTACATGTGCGCAGCCCACAAAACGGCACTGATCCAGATAGGGGGCAAACTCCCGGAAGGCATACTGAAGTTCCTCCGGCGGACAGCCTCCCGCCCCGTCTTCCTCCTCAAAAGAGGAAAAACCCGGCGTGTCAGCCACCACTGCCCCATTTTTCAGCCGGAACAACTCCACATGGCGGGTGGTATGCCGGCCCCGGCCCAGCTTCTCACTGACATCCCCCACCTGGAGCTGAAAATCAGGCTCCAGGGCATTCAGAATACTGGATTTCCCCACACCTGAATTTCCTGTAAAGGCACATACTTTACCGGCGATAAGATCGGACAGTTCCGAAATCCCCTCGCCCGTCTCCGCACTGACCCGCAAAGTGGAAAAGCCCGCTTTCCGATAGGTCTCATACAGATCCTGCGGCTGTTCCAAATCCCATTTGTTGAAGCAGATAATGCTTTCACAGCCCCTCCGCTCCGCCATGGCGGTGACCCGGTCAATGAGGAAGGGGTCAGTGACGGGCACCGCGCCGGAGGCTATCACCACCAGGAGATCGATGTTGGCCACAGCCGGGCGCTGGAACTGGTTCTTTCTGGGCAGAATCGCATCTACCGCCCCGGTTCCATCCCCCAGAGCGGTAATAGATACCCGATCACCCACCAGAGGGTGGATTTTTTCATGGCGGAACTTCCCTCTGGCCCGGCAGGTTACAGTGACACCGCCGCAGTCCACATAATAGAAGCCGGACATGGCCTTAAAGATGATCCCTTCCATCAGGCGGAAAAGTCCACGGAACTGCTGCTGTACAGCGTGCCGTCCAAATAGATGTCCACCGTCTGAACACCGCTTCCCTCCAGGGTCACCCGGGCGGTGCGCAGCCGGGTCTCCACCTGCTGTTCATACTGGGCGACCCCATCCACGGTAACTCGAACGGTTACCGTGTCCCGGTCTTCAGGCAGCGGAACCTGAATCTCCTTTTTACTGACGGCGGGAACCGGGGCCTGGCTCTCCGCAGGCGTGCCGCTCTCTGCCGGTGCGCCGCTCTCCGCCGGCTGGTTTTCCTCCGGGCCGGTACTCACCTGCAGATTGATCACAGTCCCTTCCGGCACTGAGGTTCCCGCCGCGGTACTCTGGTAGCAGACCCGCCCCACATCATATTCATCGCTGGGGACCGGATCCACCTTGCCGAGCTTAAGCCCCATTCGCTCAATGGCATCGGTGGCATCGCTGAGCGTCATATCCAGGAGCGTGATCAGCGTGACATTCTGCACATCCACACCCAGGCTGATCACGATGGTGACCTCCTGTCCCTTCTCCACCGGCTCTCCCTTTTCAGGGGACTGCGAGATCACATTGTCCTTGGTGATCTCATCGGAGTGATCCTCTTCGATCTTGACCACAAGGCCCATATTCCTCAGCGTGTTTTCCGCGATCCGGTAATCCTGATTATACACATCGGGCACGGTAAGCGCCCCGGAACCGGCGCTGAGATTCACGGTGATCGTGCGGTTCCCTGATTTGACCTCCGTATTCGCATCGGGAGACTGATTCACAATACGGCCGGCCTCCATTTCGTCCTGGACCTGTTCTCCCTCCACCACGGTAAACCCATTGTCCACCACTTCCGGGAGAGATTGGGCCTCTTCCATGGTCAAACCCGTCAGATTGGGAACCACATAAGTTTCACTTTCAGTCATCCCGCTGAAAACGGTGACCCACAGGAAGACGCCAATTCCGACAAGGCACAGAGCAACAGCCAGGGCAATGATTACAGCCCGTTTGCCGCCGCCCTCGTCCTCCTCATCATAGTCCTCTTCTTCCTGACGCCGGGAACGCTCCCGCCCTCTCTGCGGTTCTTCCCGCCGGGCAGTATGGGACGTACGGGCCAAAACGCTCTGGGGGGTGTTGGCCCCGATGACCTGAGTGGGCTCATCCCCATCCTCCGCCAGCAGATCTTCCGCTGTATAATCAAAGCTGATATTCGGATTTTTGCGAAACTCCTCCAGATCGGCCAGCATGGCGTCGGCCGAAACATAGCGCCGGTCCAGATCGGAGGCCATGGCCTTCATGGTAATCTCTTCCAGGGCCTCCGGGATGGAAGAATCGATCTCCCGGGGGGAGAGCGGGATGGAATTGATGTGCTGAATGGCCACCGCCACCGGGGAATCTCCTTCATAGGGCAGGCGGCCGGTAAGCATCTCGTAGAGCACCACGCCGGCGGAGTAGATATCGCTGCGGGCGTCAATCCGGCTGCCCCGCGCCTGCTCGGGGGAGATATAGTGGACAGAGCCCAGCGCCTCCTGGGTCATGGTATTCTGGGAGGCAGAAGCCAGCCGGGCGATGCCGAAGTCGGCCACTTTCACGCTGCCGTCCCGGAGGATCATAATGTTATGGGGTTTGATGTCGCGGTGGATAATACCCCGGCTGTGGGCATGGGACAGCGCCTTCATGATCTGGGTGATGAAGTGGAGAGACTCCTTCCAGGACAGCTTACCTCCCCGCTTCTGCATATACTGTTTGAGGGTGATGCCGTCGATCAGCTCCATGACAATATAGTCCAGCTCCGGAGAACGGGACACGTCATACACGGCCACGATATTGGGATGGGAGAGCATGGCCACGGCCTGGGACTCCTCGTGAAAGCGGCGGCGGAACTCCTCGTCCTGCGCCAGATCCTCCTTGAGAATTTTCACCGCCACAAACCGGTTAAGCCAATGGCACTTGGCCTTATAGACCACAGCCATGCCGCCTGTGCCAATCCGCTCCAGGATCTCATATCGGTTGTCGAGGAATTTCCCTATGTACTGATCCATAGTTCATTCCCTCCTTACAAACATTGGATGAGGACGGCGGTCACATTGTCCGGCGCCCCCCGTGACAGGGAGATATTCAGCATCCGCTGGCAGCAGTTTTCCGGTTCTCCGCCGTGGACTACTTCATAAAGAAGTTCCTGGTCTGTCAGGGTGTTGGAGAGGCCATCGGAGCACAACAGCAGGTAATCTCCCGGCTGGAGCGCCACATCATAGAGGTCCGTACGGGAGCGTTCCTCAGAACCAAGGGCCCGGGTGATGAGATTCTTCTGCGGATGAAGCCTGGCCTGCTCCGGGGTGATCTGTCCCCGGTTGACCAGATCCTCCACCACCGAGTGGTCCCGGGTCACTTTCATGATCCCCTCACTGTCGATATGATAGGCCCTGCTGTCACCGATATTGAGCACCTGAGCCTTTCGGCTGTATACAAAAGCGGCCACCATGGTGGTTCCCATACCCATGCATTCTCTCTCGTGAAGGGACTTGCGGTATACCGCTTCATTGGCCAGGGCTGCCGCCCGGGCCAGGTGATCTCCGGGCGCGGCCAGCAGCTCCTCCGCAGTCAACTGCTCCAGATAATCCGAAGCGGTCTCCACCGCCATGGAACTGGCCACATTTCCCGCCCGGGCTCCTCCCATGCCGTCGCACACGATGGCAACAGCCTGATCCTCCCCGGTAAGCTTTAAGTAATACGCGTCCTGATTTTGGGCGCGCACCACACCTTTGTCTGTAATACCCCATGCTCGTATCATTCTGCTTCCTCCATACGCTTACGCCGCAGCTGCCCGCAGGACGCATCGATGTCTCCTCCCAGCTTCCTCCGGACGGTGACAGTGACGCCCTGGCGCTCCAAACGGGTCTGGAACTCCCTGATCCGGCGGCTTGGCTTCAGGGGACTCTCCGCCACATCATTGAGCGGAATCAGGTTCACATGGCCCGGAGCCCCCTTCAAATGCTTTGCCAGCAGATCGGCCTGCCAATCAGAGTCATTCACTCCGTCGATCATGGCGTACTCATAGGAGATCCGCCGGCCGGTGGTGTGAAAATACCGCTTACAGCAGGCAAAAAGCTTCTCCACGCCCACACTTCGGTTTACCGGCATGATTTGAGACCGGGTCTCGTCATCCGGGGCGTGAAGGGAAACGGATAGAGTTAATTGTAACTGATGCTCCGCCAGTTTGTCAATCTGCTCGATCAGTCCGCAGGTGGACAGAGAGATATGGCGCATCCCGATATTGAGTCCGTCCGGGCTGTTCACCAGCTCCAGGAAACGCAGCACAGTGTCAAAATTGTCCAGCGGCTCCCCGATGCCCATCAGGACGATGTTGGAAATTTCCGTACCGGAATCCAGCTGAGTAAACAGCACCTGATCCAGCATCTCGGCAGGGGTCAGATCCCGTACCTTGCCGCCGATGGTGGAGGCGCAGAACTGACAGCCCATCCGGCAGCCCACCTGAGAAGAGATACAAACAGTATTCCCATGACGGTAGCGCATCAAAACTGTCTCCACGCAGTTCCCGTCCCCCAGACGCCACAGGTACTTGATGGTGCCGTCCAGTTGGGATATCTGCTTGCGCTCCACCTCCGGCGCCGTAATGAAGCAGCTGCCGGCCAGCTTTTCCCGCAGAGACTTGGGCAGGTTGGTCATTTCCTCAAAGGACCTGACCCCCCGGTGGAGCCATTGAAAGACCTGCTTTCCCCGGAAAACGGGTTCTCCCAATTCTCTCATCAGGCCGGTTATCTCAGCCTCTGTCATAGATTTCAGATCGATCAAGCAAATCACCTCTGTCCGCGGCGCAGTTTGGCAAAAAAGAACCCGTCGGTGCCATGGCGGTGAGGCCACAATGTCACCATCCCCTCTGTCCGGCCCACGGGGCCGGGCAAAGAAAAGGGCTCCAGTGCAAAATCAGGATGGACGTCCAGGAATCGGGACACCACATCCTCGTTCTCCCTCCGAAGCAGGGTACAGGTGGCATAGAGCAGCACGCCGCCGGGTTTCACATAACGGGAGACGTTCTCCAGAATCGCCCTCTGCACCCGGGGAAGGCCGGTCAGCAGTTCAGGATCTTTATAGCGGATATCCGGCTTTTTCCGGATGATGCCCAGGCCAGAGCAGGGCACATCGGCGATAACCAGATCGAACCGATCTTCCAGCGACGGATCGAACTCTTTCCCGTCCATAACGGCGGCGGAGACGCAGTCCAAACCCAGACGCCGGGCGCCGGACTCGATCAGATTCTTCTTGTAGGGATGAATATCGCAGGAAAGTATAGTGCCTTTACATTCCATCTGAATGGCGGCAGCGAAGGACTTGCCCCCCGGCGCGGCACAGGCATCCAGCACCGTCATACCAGGCGCCGCGCCGGAGGCCATCACCGTCAGACGGGCGGCGGTGTCCTGAATATAGAATTTTCCCGCTTGAAAGGCGGGCAGCGCCTCCAGATTGCCGGTATTCTCCAATTCCAGGCAGTCGGGCAGCCAGGGATGGGCGGCGGCCGTGACCCCGGAAACAGTCAGTTCCTCCCTCAGCTCCCACGCAGTCGTCTTCAGCGGATTCACCTGGGCCTGTGTGGGCGGCTGTGCGTTGTCCGCCGCCAGAAGCGCTTCAACCTCATCGGGGGAAACTGTATTGGAAAATTCCTTTACAAGCCATTCCGGATGACTGTACCGGATGGAGAGCTCCTCCGGCTCAGGCAGGCCGGAGTCTTTTTCCCGGCCCGCTGCCCGCAGGACAGCGTTGACCAGGCCGGCGGAGCGGGGATTGCGGCTGCGCTTCCGCGCCAACGCCACTGACTCATTGACAGCAGCATGAGCGGGCACCCGATCCAGGAACAACAGTTGATAAAGCCCAAGCCGCAGGGCATTTCGCACGGACGGCTCCATCTTCTCCGGCGGCACCGAGGAAAACCGGGTCAGATACCAGTCCAGCAGGAGTTTGTTCTGCAGCACTCCAAAGGCTATTCTGCTGCACAGCCCGGCGTCCCGGCTATCCAGGCCGGCCCGCTGCATCGCGTTTCGAAGGTAGCCGTCCGACCAGGCCCCCTGCTTCTCACAGGCCAGCAGACAGTCCAGTGCCACCTCCCGGGGACCTGCGGCCATCAGAGGGCCTTCCCCACTTCCACGCTGTGGCCCCGCAGATAGTCGGCGGAGCGCATCCGCTTGCCGCCGTCAGGCTGGAGCTCCAGGATCCTCAGGGCGGAATCTCCGCCGCAGGCCACCAGAAGTCCCTTTTTCCCGGCATCCAGCACAGTGCCAGGGAGGCCGTTCCCGGCTTCCACCCGTGTAGTAAAGATCTTGCATCGGATCCCGCTTACCTCCGCTGTGGCGGCGGGCCAGGGAATCAATCCCCGCACCTGATCGTGGAGAACCTGGGCGGGTTTTCTGAAGTCCAAAGGAGAGAGCTCCTTTCCCAGCATGGGGGCCAGGGTGACTTCCCCCTCGTTCTGTGGAATTCGGGCGGCGGTGCCCGCTTCGATCTGGGCCACTGTCTTCACCAGAAGCCTGCCGCCCAGTTCCGCCAGCCGGGCAGTGAGCTCAGGAGCCGTCTCGTTCGGCTCAATGGCCGTGGTTTCCTGGGAAATGATATCTCCCGCGTCCAGGGCGGCAGCCATGTGCATAATGGTGACGCCGGTCTCCCGATCTCCATTCAGGATCGCCCAGTTGATGGGTGCCGCTCCCCGGTATTTAGGCAGGAGAGACGAGTGAACATTGATACACCCCATGGGAGGACAGTCCAGAATCTCCTGCGGCAGGATACGGCCGTAGGCCGCCACCACAATGAGTTCCGGCGCCAGTTCCCGGATTTGAGCCAAAGCCGTGCCGTCCCGCAGCTTGACCGGCTGAAATACCGGAATGCCGTGAGCCAAAGCACATTCCTTTACAGGCGTTGGCAGCAGCTTCATTCCCCGGTTTTTAGGCTTATCCGGCTGCGTAAACACGCCGCAGATCTCATGCCCGGCGTCAATGAGAGCCCGGAGGGAGGACACCGCGAAGTCGGGTGTCCCCATGAACAGGATCCGCATGGGGATCACCGGTCCTTCCCGCCCTGACGGTCTTCCGCCAGTTGGTCCAATTCCTCTGCGGAATAGAGCCTGTCGGCATGCTCTGTGAACACATGGCCGTCCAGATGCTCCGTCTCATGGCAGAAGCAGCGGGCTACGATTTCCTCTCCCTCGGCCTCAAACCATTTTCCGCTGCGGTCCTGGGCTCGCACCTTTACCTTCATGGGCCGCTTGACGAAACCGTAATAGCCGGGGACGGACAGACAGCCTTCCAAACCATCCTGCTCCCCTTCCTGAGCAATGATCTCCGGATTTACCAGTTCCAGCATCTCGTCGTTATTGTCCAGCAGTACCACCACCCGGCGGAGAATTCCGATCTGGGGAGCAGCCAGGCCCGCGCCGTTGGCATGGGCCAGAGTCTCTTTCATATCATCCAGCAGCAGGCCCAGCTTTTCATCGAATTGGGTCACCGGGTGGCATTTTTTGTGGAGCGCCGGATCCTTATCCGTCAAAATTTCTCGAATCGCCATATTATCCTCCTAATTCATAGGGTCTATGTCCGCAGTAATGGACACGCCCCGATTTTTCCGATCTGCCTGGGCACATCGCACCAGGTGAGCCACCAGTTCCCGGACCGGCCGGCGGTTCTCCGCCGTCAGAGTCAGCTGGTAGCGGTATCGGTTATTGACTTTTGCCACAGCCGCGGGAGCAGGCCCCAGAATCTGACAGGGCCAGGAGACATATGGCTCCATCTGAAACCATTTGTTCAGCGTATCCCTCAGAAAGGCACACACCCGGAGGGTCTGACTTTCCTCTTTCCCGGATACCGTGATGACAAAAATGGAGGAAAAGGGGGGACAGCCCCGCAGCTTCCTCAGTGCGATCTCCTCTTCATAGAAACTGTCGTAGTCCTGCCGGGCGGCGGCCGTAATCACATCATTTTCCGGTGTAAACGTCTGGATGATGGCCCGGCCTTCCTTGCTCCCCCGGCCTGCCCGGCCCACGACCTGGGTCAGAAGAGAAAATGTTCTCTCTCCCGCCCGGTAATCGTCGACATAGAGTCCCTGGTCGGCGGAGATAACGCCTACCAGAGTGACATTCTCAAAATCCAATCCTTTGGCCACCATCTGAGTCCCCACCAAAATGGGGACCTTCCGTTCCCGGAAGCGGGAGAGCAGCTTCTCATGGGACCGCCGGGCTGTTGTGGTGTCAGCGTCCATCCTCAGGACCTCTGTCCCAGGAAAGAGCTCATGGAGGGTCTCCTCCACTTTCTGGGTCCCTGCCCCTACAAACTCCAGCGCGCCGCCGCATTCAGGGCAGGAATCCGGCAGCGGCTCGGAGTGTCCGCAGTGGTGACACATCAGCCGCCGGTTGTCTGAATGATACGTCAGATAGGCGGAGCACCTGGGACAGGTTGGCACCTGCCCGCAGGAGACGCAGGTGACCATGCGGCTGGCTCCGCGGCGGTTGAGGAACAGGATACTCTGCTCTCCCAGCTCCAGATTCTCTGCCAACGCCTCCCGCAGGGTCCGCCCGATGGGAGACGGATTTCCCGCCCGCAGCTCCTCCCTCATATCAGCAATCTGTACCTTGGGCAGGGCTCTTTCATTGTATCGATGAGACAGGGTGAAAAGATGGTAATCTCCCCGTCTGGCGTGGTACATAGTCTCCACCGCGGGGGTTGCTGATCCAAGCACCAGCAGAGCGGCGCTCTGCCGGGCACGGTATTTGGCCACATCTCTGGCATGGTATCTGGGAACATTTTCCGACTTGTAGCTTCCCTCCTGCTCCTCATCCAGAATGATAAGGCCCAGGTCCCGCAGGGGCGCGAATACCGCCGACCGGGTTCCTATCACCACCCGCGCTTTTCCCTGCTTCGCCCGCTTCCATTCGTCGTAACGCTCCCCAGCGGAAAGAGAGCTGTGAAGCACGGCCACCTTGTCCCCAAAGTAGCCGCCAAACAACGCCAGCAGCTGAGGAGTCAGCGCAATCTCCGGAACCAGAACCAGGGCGGTTCTCCCCCGCTTCAGAGTCTCCTGAATCAGCCGGAGATAGATCTGGGTCTTCCCGCTGCCCGTCACCCCGTAAAGAAGGGCCGCCGCAGCCTTTCCCCGGGATGCCAGGGTGTCCATCCCCTCAAAAGCGGTCTGCTGCTCCTGGTTGAGCACAATGGGCTCCGCCGGAATGATATGCTCGGGCGCAGACCGCCGGAATGCTTCCTGCTCTGAAACCGTAATCAGTCCGCTTTTCTCCAAAGAGCGCAGTGTCGCGTTGGAGGCTCCGGTAAAATAACAGACCTCCTTTGCCGGGGCCGCGCCAATCCCCGCCAGCAGCTCCACCACAGAGTACCGCAGAGGAGCCGCTTTTCTCCTTGGCGTCACCTGGGCCAAGGCCTCCTCCGGCGGAACAGCCAGGGAAACCAGCTTTTCCGTCTTGTCCCCCACGCCCCGTTCCGCGCTGGTCTCCAGCTTCAAAACGCCCTTCTCGGTCAACGCGCGCAGCGCGGGGCCCGGATTCCTCGTTCCGAAGGCCTCCCGGATCTGTCCGGCCTCCAGCCCATGGACCTGCGCAGACACCAGTTCCACGATCTTCCGCTCCCGGACAGACCGGCCAGCCGCCTTCAGAGCGGCCTCCCTGTCCACGCCGTCCGCCAGCCGGTAGCGGTCCTGGAGGGAATAGTACAGCCCCGCGGGCAGCATGGCACGGGCAGCTTCCCAGACGGTGCAGAACCACCGCTCCCGAATCCACAGAGCCAGGCTGATCCCCTCCCGATCCAACACCGGCTCTTCGTCCAGCTGTGTCAGAACAGATTTCAGCTTTTTGCCTGTCAACTCGGCCTTTTCCACTGCCAGCACCAGCCCCTCGGCACGCCGGTTCCCCGCTCCAAACGGAACGATAACCCGCACTCCGGGGAGCATCCCCTCCAACTCCCGGGGAATCAGATAGTCATAAGGCTTATCAATGGCAAAGGTGGCCGCTGACAGGGCGATCCTGGCAATCAAAGCAGTCACCGGCACACCTCCAAAAATCCCGGAAAAGGCAAGCAGCCGGGCCCAGCCCGCCGCTTGCCTTTCTGCGAATGCGCTTTTATAGGACCTCTTCCTCCGAGGGCTCCACATCACCGTGGGCCACTTCCTTGAGGGCCAGAGTCACCGGCTTCTCTTCCAGCGGACAGCCTTCATCTTCCGCCTGGCTGGAGATTTGCCGGGCTCTGTGAGCCACCACATTCACCAGCATATAGCGGCTGGGCACATGATCCAGCAGTTCATAAATAGAAGGTTCCAGCATCATAATCCATCAAACTCCTTCGACCAGATTCATACGGTTTTTGGTCCGGCAGCCCTCCGCTACCAGAATAGCCCGGATCTCGCCGGCGGCAACAGAAACCTTGTCATTTACCACCAGGAAATCATAATTGGGGATCTGATTATATTCCTCCCGGGCCTTTTTGAGCCGGCCCTCGATGACAGCCTCATCATCGGTATGACGGCCATGGAGCCGGCGGGAGAGTTCCTCAAAGGAGGGCGGGATAATAAAAATCAGCACCGCGTCAGGGCAGCGTTCCTTGACCTTGGCGGCTCCCTGGACCTCTATGTCCAGCAGCACGTCAATTCCTTCCTCCATCTTTTCCTCAATGACCTTCAAAGATGTACCGTAATAATTATCTACATACTTGGCATACTCCAGGAATTCCCCCCGATCAATCATACCCTCAAAGGTCTCCCTGGAAACAAAATTGTAATTTACGCCGTCTTCTTCTCCCACCCGCGGCTTCCGGGTGGTGAAGGAAACGGAAAAATAGATATCCTGCCGCTCACTGAGCAGTTCGGCAATCACGGTGCTCTTTCCCACCCCGGAGGGGCCGGAGAGTACAATGAGCTGCCCTCTCTGTTTCTTTGGCATCATGTGTCATCTTCCTCCTCGGCAGTCTCCGGTTCCTTTCCGCCCGCCCGGGTAGCCACGGTTTCCGGCTGGAGAGCGGAAAGAATAATATGGTCGGAATCCATAATAAGCACCGCACGGGTCCTCCGCCCGTAGGTGGCGTCAATCAGGGTACCGCCATCCCGCGCCTCCTGAACCATCCGCTTAATGGGAGCGGAGTCCGGCCCCACAATCGCGATGAGCCGGCCGGCAGACACCATATTGCCAAAGCCCACGTTAATGAGTTTCATCCGCGGCCCTCCCCGCTCATTCGATGTTCTGGATCTGCTCCCGGATCTTTTCGATCTCGGCCTTGATCTCCACTACAATCCGGGCAGTCTCCACATCATTGCACTTGGAACCGATGGTATTGGCCTCCCGGTTGAACTCCTGAATCAGAAAATCCAGCTTTCGGCCCACGCTGCCTCCCCGGTCCAGCATCTCGTTGAGCTGGGAAAGATGACTCCTGAGCCGGACAGTCTCCTCATCCACCGCCACCTTGTCGGCATAAATCGCCGCTTCCGTGAGGATCCGGCTCTCGTCGATCTGGGTGCTGCTGAGCACTTCCTGGAGCTTAGCGGTGAGACGGGCGCGGTAATCAGCCACAATGCCCGGGGCGCGTTCCTCCACCTTGCCAGTGAGGTCCGCGATCGTTCCGGCTCTCCCCCGCACATCTTCGGCCAGCTTGGCTCCTTCCCGCTCCCGCATGGCGTTGAACTCGTCCAACGCCTGATTCAGGGCCTCCAGGAGTCCCTGGACAGCCTCTTCCCGGTCTTCTTCGGCTTTCTCCACCAAAAAAACATCCGGAAAGCGGGACAGCAGAGACACAGAAATATCATCCGCCAGACTGTAGGTATCCGCCAGCTCTCGCATGGCCTTGTAGTATCCATCCGCCACAGGCCGATTGACCGAAATGGAAATCCCTCCGTTTTCCGATGGGCCAACGGAGAAAAAAACCTCCACTTTTCCACGGTTCACACGCTTCTGAACCGCGCTCTTCAGGGCGTCCTCCGCAAAGGAATACACTCGGGGCAGCTTAATGGTACAATCCAGATAACGGTTGTTGACCGAGCGAACCTCGGCAGTGATCGCATGGCCGTTCCAGACTGCCTCTCCCCGGCCATATCCTGTCATGCTCCGGATCACAGGCACCGCTTCCCTTCCACGTAAAATAGTATTATAGCACATTTTCCCGCTTCTGAAAAGGCCAAAATCCCAAATCAGCAGCAGGGGCTGATGCAGCTGATGCACATCAAAGTCGAGCAGGGATCGCATCCCTCATATCCATAGCCGCTGGGCTGATAGCCTGTCCCTCCCTGCCGCATCATGGACAGAGCCTGCCGGTATTCCGCGTTGCCCGGCTCCATGGAGCAGGCAGTCTGAAAATGCTGGGTGGCCTCATCCAGCCACCCCTTTTGATAGGCAATATGGCCGGAGAGAAAATGCCACTCGGCATCCTGGCGGGGTGCCGTCCGCAAAAGCTGCTCGGCCTGGGACAGGTCCCCCCGATTAATGCACTGCCTCACCCGGGCATACAGAGTCGCACCATTTTCCTGCTGGCGGTACTGCTGCTGATAGCCATACTGATACTGGCTCTGATAGCCCCCCGAAGAGGAGCCGCCTGCCGACCGGGTGCGGGTAATGGTATCATAGGCCTCATTGATCTCTTTCATCTTTTCCTCCGCCAAATCGGCCAGAGGGTTGTTCTGATAGTTATCCGGGTGATACTTTCGCGCCAGATCTCGATAGGCCTTTTTGATTTCCTCATCACTGGCATTGGGATCCACGCCCAGTACGCTGTACGGATCATTCATGGTCTGTTTCTCCTGTGTCTCTTTTTTCGGTCCCGCCACTGTCCGGAAAAAACGAGCTCCTGCACGCCGGGCAGACCGCTGTATAGGATATTTTCCACTTCCGGTGTCCACGCGCTGGACGGCAGCAGCTGAAATGCGGATCCCGCCAGACGCAGAGAATGGTCCATCGTCCGCCGGAGATAGGCCTGATCCTCTTGTGTCCAGTCGGGAAACCGGGCCGCCACCGGATTATACCGGCCCGCCCTTCTGTCTTCCTCCAGATCGTCCACACCATCGATCAGATAAATCCACCGTCCCAAATGATAGAGCAGCTGTTCTATCGCCCGGTCCTGAGAGATCCATCCGGTGGCAGGTGCCGCCGCAGCCAGCAGCCGGGCAAAACAATCCGCCGTCCGGTCGATAGAGGGGCACCGCTCCGCTTCCAGAACATTCAGTTCGCCCAGACACTCCGCCACCCGGCTGTCAAATGCCGGCTGGGCGTTCCGGGCCCCCCGATAAGCCCGTCTCAGGAAAAACGTCATGATCCGGGCGGCGTTTCTGTGGGTGAATCCATCGTCGTGCATACTGTCCCGGAGCTTCCAATAAGTGAGGATCACACTTTCGTCCGCGACGACATCCAGCCAATCACCGCCGGAACAGGCGGGCTTTCCCCGGACCGGGTGAAGCAGACACCGCCGGCATCCCTCCGCGCCGCCGAAGTCGGGAGGCGCCAGAAGCATGGCCAGAAAAACAAAATCATAATTGAGGAACAGCCGCGCAACAGGCCCACGGCGCCGTCCCAGCGTGTGGCACAGCCCGCAGTAGGCCGACTCATACCCGGCCAGCCCCTCAGGTGTCAGGGTATCCTGCCGGGCCCTGACATAGCCGAACATCCTTACACGCCTCCGAAGGCGGTGACCCGGAAAATGATCTGGTTTTTACGGCGGTACCGATCCAGGGCATAGGCTCCCAGCAGCCCCAGCAGGAACCCGCCGCCGCCGAGAACAATCGCGGGCCCTTCCGACCAGCCCAGAGCTCCCCCGATCACGTATCCCAGGAAGAAGAGTGCGAAAGGAACCAGATAGAGGAGAACCGCCGCCCCCAACACGCTGGAGGTCGCCGTCTCCACAGTGACGGTGTCTCCGGGCTGAGCACCTACCGAGTCCTCCGCCACCACCACGATCTCAGGGGCGTTCTCCATCATACTGCAATGGTCGCAGGACCCGCAGTTATGGGCACTGGCGCAGGCGGACATCCGCCGGACACGCACCTCAACATAACCGGGCTTCACGACCCGAAGTACTTCTGCTTTCTGTTTCATTGCGCTGAAAACTCCTTACCGTTTGGTAATTGAAACCACAATATTGTAGTCATCCACTACTCCCACATCGCTTCTGCCATCCAGATAGACCTTCACGGGAACGGTCTGGGTACCGGTCGCTGCCACTGCATTTCCCAGGTCAGCCACAATGCGAAGCTGAGACGGAACAACCGAGTCAACCGCCTCTTTCGTGCCGCGGATCTGAACCTGCCGGGACTGGGTGACCTTCTGCGCATCATACCCGGCGGGAATATTGATCAGTTCGATATTGTCCACTTCCATGATCGCAGTGGACAGTCCCTCAATAGACACTTCCACCGTGGCTTCTGTAACTCCGCTGACATTGGTAAGTTCAGCGGTCAGCGGAATGGTGTAGGTCAAAACATCCTTATCCAGCACCTTGGACAGATCCAGATTGCCCAGAGAGATCTCCTTCAGCGGCTCCAGATCGGCGGCCGCACCGGAAACCATAATCGAGGACGGCGTGATCTGATAGTGTACATTCTCTTCGGCAGCTCCGCCTCCGGGAATGATTTTCAGAGTCAGCGGTACTTCTTTCAGCTGCACCACTGGAAGCGTAGTCCGCACCATGGATACGCTCGTCCCTAGATCTCTGCTGTCTATCGTCTCTCCGCTGAAAGACACGAAGGTGTACGGCAGATCTCCGCTGTACGTCTCCGACATATCCTTTTTATCAAGGGTGACCAGTGCATAGTCAATCTGATTGACCACAGATTCCTCGCCCTTGACTTCAATGCTCTCCGGCGAGAAGGTAAAGGCCCCCGCCTGATAGCCGTCCGCCACGCTGCCGGTAAAGCTGCCCTCCACAGGCACCGAGCGAATGGCCAGCTTGGAAACGGTAAATGTCACATTGAGCGGACTCCGGCCGGTGATCAGGGGGGTGCTGGAGGCCACCGTTCCGGAGACATTCGGCGTCACTTCATAAGACAGGGTATAGGTCCCGGGCTGAGTAATGGAGGATACATCCACCGTCACCATCACGGTTTCGGCAGAAAGGGCGTTGACCACATCCCGCTTTCCATTGACATCAATGGTGACGGTCTGATTCTTTCCCGCGCTGATCATGAGTCCCCGGTTCTCCAGGAGATCCTCCCCCGTAAAGGTGACGGGCAGGTTGCGGATGACGGCGTTGACCTCCGGGTTGGCCACCTTTCCGACATACATCCACAGGACTACAGCGAGGAGGACGGACAGCACCATATAGAGCACTTTATTCCCCTTTGACGTCCCCATCCTTGCTCTCCTCCTTCTTCCCGCGGAACAGGCCGGGAAGCTTGAACCGAACAGTATCGTCCTTCTGCTGCTCGGGCATAAGCTCGTTTCGCAGCAGCCGCTCCAGCGTCTCGGGCGTCAAATGGCGTTTGAGCATCCCGCCCACCGCTACGGAGATCGAGCCAGTTTCCTCGGAGACAATGGCAACCACCGCGTCGCTCTGTTCACTGACGCCGATCCCCGCTCGATGCCGCATCCCCAAATCCCGGGACAAATTCACATTCCCCGACATGGGGAGCATACACCCGGCGCCGACAATATGGCCGTTCCGCACGATGACCGCTCCGTCATGAAGGGGGGCCTTGTTCCAGAACAGATTTTTCAGCAGCTCGCTGTTTACCACGGCGTCCAGAGGCGTACCGGTACGGATCGCATCGTCCAGCATATTCTTACGTTCAAAGACCATGAGGGCGCCTGTTTTGCTCTTGGACATGGAAGTATAGGCCTCCACCGTCTGGGTGATGGCATTCTCCAGTTCATCAGGGACATCCTGCCTGCCGGCAAACACCGCTCCCAGACTGCTGCTTCCCACCTGCTCCAGAATCTTCCGCAGCTCAGGCTGAAAGAGGATCACCAGAGCCAGCACGCCCCACTCCAGCACACGGCTGAGCAGAAAGTTCACTGTATAAAGATGTAAGGTCCCGGACAGCCACAGGGCAATGACCAGAAACACAATTCCCTTGGCGACTTTACCCGAACTGGTGGAGCGGATAAGTTCAATCAGCTTGTAAATCAGGAAGGCCATGATAGCGATATCTACCACATCTGAGATCCCAATGTGGTTTAAATCGGAAAACAATCTCTGCATCATGGCAATGATTTGATCCATCCCGTCTCCTCCTTTCCGGCTGCCGCCTTGTGATGCCAAACGGGCATAGTACGCCCCTTGCTTGTAAAACATTATACTTGATTTACTGTCCCGGCGCAAGGGCGGCAACTGTGAATTTTTCCTGAATTTCTCTCATTTTTCTCAACGTCCTATTTTTTTATTTCTCTGCCGCTTTCCTTCCCCGGCAAAATATGGTATGATATCCGCCGGCGTATCACCAGGAGGTGAATTGCGCTCTATTTTCAAGTTCAAAAGAAAGCGAGCGAACCGATATGCAGGAACATCGACCCGTCCACGCCCCTTTTCCCGGTCTGGGGCTCCGGAGCCTTAAAACCGCTCTGGCAACTACTCTGACTGCTCTATTATACGTTTTCCTCCCCGGCCGCAATCCCACCTTTGCCTGTATCGGTGCCATCTTCGGCCTTGGCTTCGATATGGAGGACTCCCGCCGCAACGGCGGCAACCGGTTCTTCGGAACCATCATCGGCGGCTTCATAGGCCTGGGACTCTATTGGCTGGAGCACGTTCTTTTCCCGGAAGGCTGTTATCTGCTCCGGCTTCCCCTTGTCTTTGTGGGCGTGATCATTCTGGTGACCCTGTGCGTCCTCTTCCGCTGGCCCGGAGGCGTCCAACCCGGCGGTGTCGTACTGTGCATCATTCTCTTCAATACTCCCGCCCACCATGTGGAATACGCCCTGAACCGTATGCTGGATACCGGCATCGGCGTGGTCATCGCCCTGGCGGTCAACTATCTTCTGCCGCGGGCCAGGCTGGAGCGCTGGCTCCGCCTGTCCTCCTCGGAGGATCCCGTATGAGAAAAGAGGCTGTTTATCCTGTGGAGGCGCCCGCTCTCCTTCTGGACTTTCTGCTGGCGCATATCTCCGGTCAGTCCCGCAACAGTGTGAAGCACCTTCTCTCCCGGGGACAGATCCTGGTGGATGGGCGGCCCCAGACCCGGTTTGATGTTCCTCTGTCCGCCGGGCAGCAGGTCACTGTACTCCCCCAGTCCAAAGGGCCCGCCATCCCGTTTCCGGTGCTCTACGAGGATGACGGCCTCATCGCTGTCTGCAAGCCGGCCGGGCTTCTTTCGGTGGCGACCGAGCGGGAAAAGCAGCGTACCGCTTATCGAATGGTCTCCGACTGCCTGAAGGGCCGGGATCCCGCGTCCCGGATCTTTGTGGTCCACCGCCTGGACCGGGACACCTCGGGGGTTCTTCTCTTCGCCAAGGATGAGTCTCTGAAGCACCAGCTCCAAGACAACTGGAACACTCTGGTGAAGCGGCGGAACTATTACGCGGCGGCAGAAGGCGATGGTCTGCCCGACGAGGGGACATGCCGTTCCTTTCTTCGGGAAAACCGGGTTCACAAGGTCTACTCCTCCAAAGCCCCCGGGGGCAGGGAAGCGGTCACCCATTACCATGTTCTGGCCAGGCGGAATGGCTACGCCCTCCTGGATATTTCACTGGGCACCGGGCGGAAGAACCAGATCCGGGCCCATCTCTCTGAACTGGGCCATCCGGTCGCCGGGGACGAGAAGTACGGCGCCGCCGCCGATCCCATGGGCCGGCTGGCCCTCCACGCATACGACCTGACCCTTCTGGATCCCCGGTCAGGTGAGCTTCTTTCCATCACCGCCTCCGCTCCTCAGTGCTTCCGCCGAATGTTTCCGGGGCGGCTGTAATTTTTTAAACTTCCCGTTCTGTTTTTGCTGACTTTGACTTCCCAATATGTTATACTGAGAATATCAACCATACATGGAGGGAGTTTCCATGACGGATCTTCACTACCTTCAGCTGCTCTCCCGGACCTACCCAACCGCCCTGGCGGCCTCCGCGGAGATCATCAATCTCAACGCCATCTGCTGCCTTCCCAAGGGGACGGAGTATTTCTTCAGCGATCTGCACGGAGAGCACGACGCCTTCAGCTACCTTCTCTCCAGCGCCTCCGGCATCATCCGGGACAAAATTGAGGCGCTGTTCTCCCGCTCGGTCTCCGAGAAAGAGCGGGAAGAGCTGGCCATGCTGATTTACTGCCCCGCCTCCACACTGGCCAAATTCCGCGCCGAACTGGAGGAGGAAGACTACGGCAACTGGTGCCGTATCGCCATCTACCGCCTTGTTCAGGTGTGCAAAGTTGTCTCCTCCAAATATACCCGGTCCAAAGTCCGGAAAAAGATCCCCCCCAACTTTTCCTACATCATTGACGAACTGCTCCACGCCGACACCGAGGAAAACAAGGAACGCTACTATGAGGAGATCATCTCCTCCATTGTGGCCACCGGCACTTCCGACGCCTTCATCGCCCAGTTCTGCGATCTGATCCGGGAGTGCGCGGTGGACAGCCTCCACATTCTGGGGGACATCTTCGACCGTGGGCCCCACGCGGACCGCATCCTGGACGATCTGCGCCACTTTCATGAGGTGGACATTCAGTGGGGCAACCATGACATCGCCTGGATCGGGGCCTTTATGGGCAATCAGGCCTGCGTGGCCAGCGTCCTGCGGAGGGCTGTGAGCTACAACAACTTTGATGAACTGGAAGAGGGATACGGCATCAATCTGCGCCCCCTGTCCATGTTCGCCGCCGATGTCTACGGGGACGACCCCTGCGAACGCTTCGCCCCTCATATGCTGGATGAGAACGTCTACGATCCGGTGGACATCTCTCTGGCCTCCAAGATGCACAAGGCCGCGGCCATCATAGAGTTCAAGCTGGAGGGACAGCTCCTCCGCCGCCACCCCGAGTACGGCATGAGCGACCGCATCCTCTTTCCCAAAATTGATTTTCAGGACAACACGCTGGAGGTGGACGGCAAGCGCTATCCCCTCCTGGACACCTCTTTCCCCACGGTGGACCCGTCCGACCCGCTGGCTCTCAGCCCCGGCGAGCAGGAGCTCATTGACCAGCTCACCGCCTCCTTCCGCCACAGCAATCTTCTCCGCAAGCACATCCGCTTTCTCCTCACCCACGGCAGTATGTATAAAGTTGTCAACAGCAATCTGCTGTATCACGGCTGTATCCCCATGCGGGAGGACGGCACCTTCGATACCGTGGAGGTAGATGGCCGGCCCGTAAAGGGCAAGGCCTATCTGGACGCGGTCAACGCCAAGGTCCGCACCGCCTGTTATGGTGTCCCGGGAACTCCCGCCCACGCCGATGCGGTGGATTACTTCTGGTATCTGTGGGCAGGGCCCAAATCTCCCCTCTTCGGAAAAAGCAAAATCGCCGCCTTTGAACGCTATTTTGTGGCCGCGCCGGAGACCCACGTGGAGATCTACAACCCCTATTACACCCTGGTGGACCGCCGGGATATCTGCGAGATGATCCTGCGGGAATTCGGGCTGGACCCTCAGCACTCCCACATCGTCAACGGCCATGTGCCGGTAAAGGAGCGGGAGGGCCAGAGTCCCATCCGGGGCGGCGGCCTCCTCTTCGTCATCGACGGCGGCATCTCCAAGGCCTACCAGAGGCAGACCGGCTT